>NZ_JFFR01000028.1 GCF_000695685.1 Vibrio fortis
TGCCGAACTCAGAAGTGAAACGCAATAGCGCCGATGGTAGTGTGGGGCTTCCCCATGTGAGAGTAGGACATCGCCAGGCTTCAAATTTATTTTCACTTTTAAAAAGTGAAGACAAATAGCAGGAACCACGTCTAAAGACGTGTTTACCACTGCGGAGTGGTAGTTCAGTTGGTTAGAATACCGGCCTGTCACGCCGGGGGTCGCGGGTTCGAGTCCCGTCCACTCCGCCACTTATTCGAAAGCCTCGCCTAGTGCGAGGTTTTTTCGAATCTACAGTATTGAAATTTTAGGGGTGTAGCTCCAATTGGCAGAGCAGCGGATTCCAAATCCGCGTGTTGGGAGTTCGAATCTCTCCACCCCTGCCATATCCAAGGCTCTAGTCGAAAGACTAGAGCCTTTTTCGTACTTGTATTTTTGAATTGTTGTGCGAGACTCAAAATAGCGTGTGTTGGGAACTGGAGTGCCAGCCCAGTCGAATCTCTCCACCTCTGCCATATTCAAAGGCTCTGACTAACGTCAGAGCCTTTTTGCTTTCAGACACTACAACAATACCATTAACAGAATAGCTGATTCCTCGATCACCAAAACAGCGTGTATTGAGAGCAGCTGTGCCAACATAGTCGACCTCTGAATCACTAGCCTAGTTCACTTGCCATATACTAAAGTTGGAACAGTGTTGAAAGAGCTAAGTGCAATCGCTCGCTTATCCGATCGAGTCTTTGAAGTGTCGGCACAATAGAGCATTGCCATATTGAAGGCTCTAGTTGAAACGCTAACGTATTGGTACTTTCTAAAGCTTGTGTCGGGAATTAGAAATTCTCAACTCTGCTGTGTACTGAATCCTCGGTAGGTATACTAAGACTTTCCATCAGTTGTTTTTACGAAGTAGTGTAGAGATAACTAGATGACTTGGCTCACTAGTTCAAAGGAGCTATGAAGCAGTTAGCGTTCTTACCGACCAGTATCAGGATCTCTAATTGACGTCAGAGCTTTTTGTTGTTTAAGAAGTACTACTCAACTCTTAGCGACATGAATAAAACAAGTCTCAAATCCCTAACTTCTAGTCCTATTCCTTTCCAATCCGTAAACAAAAAGATGGTCTGGTGTTGTTGAACGTAGTTATTACTTAAGTTTTGGTCAGTTCTAATTCGTTAGTTGCCAAAAAGTGAGACTTTCGGTGGATGCTTCGATGTATTAATACTGAGTGGTAATGGTGACTAGCAGAAGAGATGTTTTGGAGGGAAACAATAGAGGCTACTTAGGAAGCAGCCTCTATATAGGGTAGGAGTGTTATTTGTTTAACTCTTTTTCTGCGAGCTTAGCTTTCTCTATCATTGGTGTAATCGTTGAGCCTTGAATCAAGATTGAGAAGACTACTACTGAATATGTCATAACTAGGATGATCTCTTTTACATCAATCAGTTTGTCTTCAATGACCCAGATACCTGATGGGATAGATAGAGCCATTGCGAGAGCTAGACCACCACGTAATCCGCCCCAAGTAAGAATCTTAACTGACCATGGGTTGTAGCTTCTAAAGCGCTTAAAGCCAATGTATGAAAGGAATACGCTGAGGTAGCGAGCACCTAGTACTAACGGTACAGAGAAAGCCATTAAGATCCAGTCTTCTTCGTGGAATTCAAAAAGTAGCATCGACATACCGATTAGTAGGAATAGCACGCCATTTAGGAACTCATCAACTAGCTCCCAGAAGTGGTCTAAGTGATCTTCACTCTCTTTTGAGAAACCGATAAAGCGAGTCCAGTTGCCGATCATAATACCTGATACCACCATAGCTAATGGACCTGATACATGGAGTACTTCTGCAAACGCGTATCCAGCCGTTGGGATGCCGATAGTCAGTAACAACTCCATTGAGTGGTCGTCGGTGTTACTAATTAGATAATGGAATAGAAGGCCTAATGCAAAGCCGTAAACAATCCCACCAATCGCTTCTTGGATAAATAGCATCGTTACACTACCTACCGTCGGAGCTTCAGTACCAAACGCGATAGTAAATAGAGTGACAAAGATAACCAGACCGAAGCCATCATTGAATAGTGATTCACCTTCAATTTGGGTCGAAATACGTTTTGGTGCATCGAGTTTTTTAACGATCGCGAGTACTGCTATTGGGTCAGTCGGTGAAATAAGAGAGCCAAACAGTAAGCAGTAGATAAGATCAAACTGAATGCCGATAACCTGGCAGAATCCGTAAAGCACAAATCCAATAAAGAAAGTAGAAAACAGAGTCGCGCCCAATGCGAGTACCGTGATTTCCCACTTCTGATCTTTGAGGTTGGGTAGCTTAATCCCTAACCCACCTGCGAATAGTAGGAAACCTAAAATCCCTTTGAGTAGAAAATCTTCGAAGTTGATACTTGCCACTGTGTCTGAAGCGATTTCAGACAACTGAAACCAATTGTTTTGACCAGCAATCAGGATAATCAGTGAAAGCATCATCGAACCAGCAGTAATGGCGATAGTAGTTTGCATCTTTCCTATCTTGCTGTTTACAAACGCTATCAACATTGCTGCTGCAGATAAAAAGCAAAGTGTGTAGTAGACCGACATTGGATTTCCGATATGTAACAAAATATGAACATGAATTTTCGTCCTCTATCGCTTAAATAGCAAACTGTTTTTTGTCATAGATTAGTTATCAAATTCTCCGTTTAGACGTCTAGACTCCTTTTTAATGTGTGATAGGATGGAGTGATAATTAAAGGAATGAGGCTGTACTGTGGGAAGTAATGTAAAGCAACAGATCGAAGCTCAATTAAAGCAACGAATTCTATTGATCGATGGTGGCATGGGCACCATGATCCAGAACTATAAACTGGAAGAGCAGGACTATAGAGGAGAGCGCTTTGCTGATTGGCATAGTGATCTTAAAGGCAACAACGACCTTTTGGTGCTTACTCAACCTCAGCTTATTAAGGACATACATTCAGCTTACTTAGAAGCTGGCGCAGACATCCTTGAAACCAATACCTTTAACGCTACTACCATTGCGATGGCTGACTATGATATGGAAAGCCTCAGCGAAGAGATTAACTTTGCTGCAGCCAAGCTAGCTCGTGAAGCCGCTGATGAGTGGACTGCGAAAACACCGGAAAAGCCTCGCTATGTCGCTGGTGTGCTTGGTCCAACTAACCGTACTTGTTCGATCTCCCCTGATGTAAATGACCCGGGCTATCGAAATGTTAGCTTTGACGAGTTAGTGGAAGCTTATTCCGAATCAACCCGAGCGCTGATCAAAGGTGGTTCTGACCTGATCCTGATTGAGACTATCTTCGATACTCTAAATGCCAAGGCTTGTGCATTTGCAGTCGACACGGTATTCGAAGAGCTAGGTATCACTCTGCCTGTCATGATCTCTGGTACTATTACAGATGCATCGGGCCGTACACTTTCAGGTCAAACAACGGAAGCTTTTTATAACTCTTTACGTCATGTGCGACCATTATCTTTTGGTTTGAACTGTGCACTAGGCCCAGATGAGTTACGTCCGTATGTGGATGAGCTTTCTCGTATTTCCGAAACATTTGTCTCTGTCCATCCGAATGCTGGTCTTCCTAATGCCTTCGGTGAGTATGACCTTTCACCTGAAGATATGGCGGAGCATGTTAAAGAGTGGGCAGAGAGCGGCTTCCTAAACTTGATTGGTGGCTGTTGTGGTACCACGCCAGAACATATTCGTCATATGGCTAATGTGGTCGACAATGTTAAGCCGCGTGCTTTACCTGAGTTAGCTGTCTCATGCCGCCTATCAGGATTAGAGCCTCTCACTATCGAAAAAGACACCTTGTTCGTCAATGTTGGCGAACGTACTAACGTTACCGGTTCAGCACGTTTCAAACGTCTTATCAAAGAAGAGTTGTACGACGAGGCTCTGGAAGTTGCTCGTCAACAAGTTGAGAATGGCGCGCAAATCATCGATATCAACATGGACGAAGGCATGCTAGACGCTGAGGCGTGCATGGTGCGTTTCTTAAATCTGTGTGCGTCTGAACCTGAAATCTCTAAAGTGCCTATTATGGTCGACTCCTCGAAATGGGAAGTCATTGAAGCCGGCCTTAAATGTATTCAAGGTAAGGGCATCGTTAACTCGATCTCCTTGAAAGAAGGCAAAGAGAAATTTGTTGAGCAAGCTAAGCTGATTCGCCGTTATGGTGCCGCGGTTATCGTGATGGCTTTTGATGAAGTCGGTCAAGCTGAAACCCGTCAGCGTAAGCTAGAGATTTGTACTAATGCATACAATATCTTGGTGGATGAAGTTGGCTTCCCACCGGAAGATATTATCTTCGACCCGAACATCTTTGCGGTTGCAACAGGTATTGAAGAACACAACAACTACGCTGTTGATTTCATTGACGCGGTAGCAGACATCAAACGTGACCTTCCATATGCGATGATTTCAGGCGGTGTATCTAACGTATCGTTCTCTTTCCGTGGTAACAACTACGTTCGAGAAGCGATTCACGCGGTATTCCTGTATCACTGTTTCAAGAACGGTATGGACATGGGTATCGTTAATGCTGGCCAGCTTGAAATTTACGATAACGTCCCAGATAAACTGCGTGAAGCGGTAGAAGATGTGGTTCTTAACCGTCGTGATGACTCGACTGAGAGACTACTGGATATCGCTGCGGAATACGCTAATAAAGGTGTCGGTAAAGAGGAAGATGCTTCCGCACTTGAGTGGCGTACTTGGGCGGTTGAGAAGCGCCTAGAGCATGCGCTTGTCAAAGGTATTACTGAGTTTATTGTTGAGGATACTGAGGAAGCTCGTGTTAATGCTAGTAAACCATTGGAAGTGATCGAAGGTCCACTAATGGACGGCATGAACGTGGTGGGCGATCTGTTTGGTGAAGGTAAGATGTTCCTTCCTCAAGTAGTAAAGTCTGCACGTGTAATGAAACAGGCTGTTGCGCACTTAGAGCCTTACATCAACGCATCTAAACAAGCAGGCTCTTCGAACGGTAAGATTTTGCTCGCTACAGTAAAAGGTGATGTTCACGACATCGGTAAGAACATTGTGGGCGTGGTACTGCAATGTAATAACTACGAGATTATTGACCTTGGAGTGATGGTTCCTTGTGAACAGATCCTAAAAGTCGCTAAAGAAGAGAATGTCGACATTATCGGCTTATCTGGCCTGATCACTCCATCATTGGATGAGATGGTGCATGTAGCCAAAGAGATGGAACGTTTGGATTTCGATTTACCACTGTTGATTGGTGGTGCGACAACTTCCAAGGCGCATACTGCCGTTAAGATTGAACAGAACTACAAGAACCCTGTGGTGTATGTAAACAACGCATCACGAGCGGTTGGGGTATGTACGTCTCTGTTATCTGATGAGCTTCGTCCTGCCTTTGTTGAGAAGTTAGATTTGGATTATGAGCGTGTACGCGATCAGCACAATCGCAAGAAACCTCGTACTAAGCCTGTGACTCTAGAGCAAGCTCGAGCGAATAAAGTCGCTATTGATTGGGAAAGCTATACGCCGCCAGCTCCAGCTAAGCCGGGTGTGCATGTTTATGATGACTTTGATGTTTCGACTTTGCGTCGTTACATTGACTGGACTCCGTTCTTCATGACTTGGTCGCTAGTGGGCAAATACCCTGCAATTCTTGAACATGAAGAAGTAGGCGAAGAGGCAAAACGTCTATTCAAAGACGCCAATGACCTACTTGATCGAGTTGAACGCGAGGGCTTACTTAAAGCTCGTGGTATGTGTGCGCTGTTCCCTGCGGCAAGTGTTGGCGACGATATTGAGGTTTACACTGATGAATCACGCACTGAGGTTGCTAAGGTTCTTCATAACCTACGTCAGCAAACAGAAAAACCCAAAGGCTTTAACTACTGTCTGTCTGATTACATTGCGCCAAAAGAGTCTGGTAAGAAGGATTGGATCGGCGCCTTTGCCGTAACAGGTGGTATTGGAGAACGTGAGCTTGCTGATGAATACAAAGCTGCGGGCGATGACTACAACGCCATCATGATTCAAGCGGTTGCTGACCGACTTGCTGAAGCATTTGCAGAGTATCTACATGAGCAAGTACGTAAAGATATCTGGGGCTACTCTGCCGATGAAAACCTATCGAATGATGAGTTGATTCGTGAGAAGTACCAAGGTATTCGTCCAGCTCCGGGTTATCCTGCATGTCCTGAGCATACTGAAAAAGGTTCATTGTGGGAGCTACTGAAAGTAGAAGAGATGATCGATATGTCTTTAACGAGCAGTTATGCGATGTGGCCAGGTGCATCAGTATCGGGTTGGTACTTCTCGCATCCTGATTCACGCTACTTTGCAATTGCTCAGATTCAGCAAGATCAAGTAGATAGCTACGCTGATCGCAAGGGTTGGGATGCGCTTGAAGCTGAGAAATGGTTAGGTCCAAACATTAACTAAGATCGACTAGAAAGAGAAAGGGTTGCCATTGAGCAACCCTTTTTTGTATCTAATTGATTATTTTACTCTTGCTCAAACAACTCTTGGTGTAGTTTTTGAATTGCTGAACGAGAAACTGATTCATGCACTAAGAAACAAAGGTTGTGTGGGCTTGCACCGTAGCAGATCATACGTAAGTTGAAGTCTTCAAGAGTGCTGAAGACCTGTTTTGCATAGCCTTTGCTCTCACTCATATTGTTACCAATAAGCGCAACAAGACATAGGTTGTGTTCAACTTCTACTGTACATAGCTCTTCAAGTTCTTTGCGTACAACTTCAGGCAACTCTGGGGCACCACCAGAAGTATCTGTTTGATCGAGTGTTAGAGAGACACTGATCTCTGAGGTCGTAATAAGATCGACAGAGATCTTATGCTTAGCGAGGATCTCAAATACTTTTGCCAAGAAGCCGTATGCATGAAACATGTTAGCACTGCGCAGTGTGACCATGGTTTGATTACAGCGCAGGGCTAGTGCTCTAAACAGTGGTGAGCTTTCCACCTGTTGACGAATCCAAGTACCGCCTTTTTCTGGCTCTTTAGATGACCCGACAAAAACAGGAATCTGATGGCGTAGCGCTGGCACTAATGTAGAAGGGTGTAAGATCTTAGCGCCAAAGTTTGCCATTTCAGATGCTTCGCTGAAGCTGATCTCTGGAATTGGTGAAGCTTTAGGGGCGATACGAGGGTCTGTGGTGTAGATTCCCGGAACATCAGTCCAAATCTCTAGACCAGCCGCCAATACTGATTCTGCAATCAATGCTGCTGAATAGTCGCTTCCGCCACGACCAAGTGTGGTTGTATTACCTTCATCGTCTGCACCAATAAATCCTTGGGTAACTACGACGTGTTCTTGGCACAAAGGAATCAGTTTTTCTTGAGCAAGCTGAGAGATCTGCTCCAGTTGAGGTTCTGCTTTGCCGTAAGCGTCATTGGTACGCAGGACGTCACGGATATCAAATCTGACTGCAGATACGCCACGCTCTCGAAGAATTTGCGCAAAAAGGTGAGTCGACATTAGCTCACCACATGCCACTAAATGGTCAGTTAACTTAGCACTTGATTGAAAAGATGCAGCTTCTGCAGCACTCGCAACATTGTCCAGAATCGTATGGATCTCTTTCTCGACACTCATTGGTTCTGCGAGTTGATCCAAAATCTCGTGATGGATATCTGTTAGTTGGTTCATTAACTCTTGGCGGCGGCCTTGGTCTTGTACGCCGTTAGCTAATTCAACTAATAGGTTGGTGACGCCTGAACACGCACTGCTGACAACAAGCTTGGTATTTGGGTTATTCTCAATAATGGCTGCACAGCGACTCATTGCTTCAAAGTTAGCAACGCTTGTCCCACCGAATTTGGCGACATTAAAAGAACCAGCTACATTAGATGCGCTCACGATAAATCTCCCGACTTCCTAAAATAAAAATTACTGTTGGTAATCCAACGTCCAATGTTTTGAAGAGAGGGTTTAGAGCAAAAAGAGAGGTGTGTATTTGAATTGTAAACCTCAGAAGCTCCTCATCATATTGGAATGATGACAGTTAATGGGATTCAGCCCGATTAACCGATAACAGAAACCCGACATGTTTCAGTTACCTCGGCACTGCTCCCCCTGAATGTTCTGTATTGGAAATGTGGTTCCACAAAACATCTACCTGGGCAGTGCTCCTCTTCTGCTTGATAGCTGTTTTATTGAACGTGTTTGCGGTAAGAATGTCAATCGGTAACTCAAGATAAAGTGAAAATAAATTTAACAATTCTGTGACACTGGTTTGACCTCGAGACTTTCGACTAATTGCTGAGGTAGTGGATTTGCTTTAGTGTGGAAGGTTCATGTCATAAACATAAGGGATAATTATGTCGAACCTGCACACAAACTCCACTGCTGAAAGCTTTTTTCCTCCTCATCGCACGCTAATGGGACCGGGGCCTTCTGATATTTCCCCACGAGTGTTACAGGCGCTGAGTCGTCCTACTATTGGCCATTTAGATCCTTTGTTTATCAATATGATGGATGAGGTGAAGCAGCTATTAAAGTATGCCTTTCAAACGGAAAATGAGTTTACGATTGCTGTTTCAGCGCCGGGTAGTGCAGGTATGGAAACTTGTTTCGTCAATCTGATTGAACCCGGCGAAAAAGTGATTGTGTGCCGTAATGGTGTATTTGGTGAGCGAATGCGTGAAAACGTAGTTCGCTGCGGTGGCGAAGCTATTCTGGTTGACGATGAGTGGGGGAAACCTGTTTCCGTCGATAAAGTTGAGCAGGCACTGTCCGAACACCCAGATGCAGTTGCTGTTGCGTTTGTTCATGCAGAAACATCAACGGGCGCCCTTACAGATGCGGAAGCGATTTCTCAGGTTGCTCGTCGTTCTAACGCACTAACAATCGTGGATGCTGTGACTTCATTGGGTGGTGTCCCGCTGCTGGTGGATGAATGGCAGTTAGACGCCGTTTACTCGGGTAGTCAAAAGTGTTTGTCTTGCGTTCCGGGTCTTTCGCCAGTGACTTTTTCTCAAAAAGCGGTAGAGAAGATGAAAGCGCGTCAATCGCCTGTGCAAAGCTGGTTCTTAGATCAGAGCTTAGTGCTTGGGTACTGGAGTGGTGAAGGAAAGCGTAGCTATCATCATACTGCGCCGGTAAATAGCCTGTACGCTTTGCATGAGTCGTTGGTGATTCTCCGCAATGAAGGGTTAGAGAACGCTTGGGAGCGTCATCAATCAGCGCACCGTGAGTTAAAGGCTGGGCTTGAATCTCTTGGTCTAAGTTTTGTGGTTGAAGAGGGAAGTCGACTACCGCAATTGAACGCGGTGTATTTCCCTGAAGGAATTGATGAAGCAGCTGTTCGAACGCGACTGCTTGAAGAATATAATCTAGAGATTGGCGCGGGTCTTGGCGCATTAGCCGGGAAAGCGTGGCGAATTGGCTTAATGGGCTATGGTGCTCGCAAAGAGAATGTTGCCTTGTGTTTGAAAGCTCTGGCTGATGTTTTGAAGTAAATACTTCGTATCATTGACTTGAAAGGCGAACGGGTTATCTCGTTCGCCTTTTTTATTAGGTGCTATTGAGCGCTGCTTTGCGCTGATGATGTCGATGATTTTACCTGTGATGGGCGCTGATACTGAACGGTCGAAAAATCTCGATTAGGGAACAGGAATTGCGCTTCGCTGCGAATCTGTTCGGCTTTGCTTTCGTCCCCTAAGCCTTGGTAAGCCAAGATCAGGTTGTTGTAAAACGCAGGACGTGGCTTTGACTTGATGATATTCAAAGACCAATCGATATACGGCTGAATCAGTTTCGGATCTTCTTGATAGAGTCCGATATTGAGATAAGTACTGTAGATATCCCAATCGTAGCGATCTTTCCAAACCACAGGGTTTGAAACCTCTTTCAGAATGTCCGGATTTTTAGGCTGTGATTTCTCAAACTTGGTCAGCACATAGTTGGTGTGCAAGGCGCTCAACATATAGAAGCTCACAAGAATTGGCACAACCAAGCTCGTTACTCTAAATAAGGTCTTACTTATAACGCTAAATCCTTTTTGGTAATGATAGGAAGTGCGTTGATCAACCCAGTAAAGAAGCACAATAAAGGTGATCCAGTGAATGGCCGAGTGGTAGAACGGGTACTCTAGCTGTGAGTGCAAAACGATCGGAATAAACAGAGCGAACAGAGCTAACTGTGTTCCCTTTGTTGCGGTCGTTATCCGGCCTGCGACCAAAGCCGCTGCAAGTAGAATACCGATGATCGGTACAATACCCCCTTCAACACCCCAAAACAATAACTCATTGTGCGGGTGGTCCATCGCAGGAAGTCCAGGGTGATAGTTGGTGTTGAGTTGATGTTGACGTGCTGTGTACAGCGTATATTCAGACTCAAACTTACCGTAGCCGTAACCAGAAAATGGCTTTTCCACCATCATGTCGAGGGCTTGCGGAAAAGTATAAGCTCGAGGGCTGTCTAAGTGTGTACGCTTGCTGGCTAGGCTATCGGCTGCTTGTAAGTTGATGATCGCAAAACCAGCAATCAGTCCGATCAATACAGAACCGCACCAGCCGTAAAAACGCTTCTTGGTCGAAAACTTGTAAAGGTATGGCAGGATAAGGACAAAGCTTAATACACTAGCCAGCCAACCTGTTCTGGATGCGATGATGATCAGCAGTGGTACTGTGATCGCAGGCATCAGATAGAGCAGAAACGACTCGCTCAGTTTAAGGTTGTATTTGGTCGGTTGTCTCGCCAGAAGATATGCAGAAAGCACAAAACCCGTTGCGAGAAAACTCGCCATCACATTCGGCTGCTGGAAAATACCATAAGGACGATTGGCCTTGGTGTTGTAACCAAACATATTGCCCGCTTCCAAGAAAAAGTACTGGAAGTAACCAAACAGAGCTTGAATCATAACGGCTAGTACGATGAACCACAGTAAGCGCTGCTTATGTTTATTACTGAACTTGAACTGCTGAAGAAGAACGAAAAAAGAGAAACCAGTCCACAGCCCAAGTAAGCGACCTGAAGCACCGGAAGGATCTGCGTTGCTGTATAGGACTGGCAGTGTAAGAATAATGCAGCTAATCAAAAGTCCAATAGTGAGCTTTGAGTACTTGATGACTCGGTTATTGGCCATTTGGTAAAAACCAATTGCTAAAGTAAAGCTCAAGGCCAGCCAAGTGGTAGGGTTGAAGGAGAGTGCTAAGCCTGAACCACCAGGGTTAGGCATAAAAAAGTGCATAGCGATGAGAAAGACAACGGCCAAAGAAACCAAAAAAGGCTTATTGAGCGGAAGTTGAGTCACTTGACCCTCAAGCTGTGTACCACTGGTGTGTATTGTCGCCATAGATCCTTAACCTCATAAAAACGGGGCTTGTCCAATTAGAACAAGCCCCGATACTTTAACACTTTTCGTCTTATTCGCTGAGCGCTATTGTAGACCTATTTCATAGTTAACATAGGCTTAAGAAAGCGAGCGGTGTGAGAGCCTTCGACCAACGCCACATCTTCAGGCGTGCCAGCAGCAATAATTTCACCACCGCCTTGGCCACCTTCTGGGCCTAAGTCGATGATCCAGTCTGCGGTTTTAATCACATCCAAGTTGTGTTCGATTACTACGACTGTGTTTCCGTGATCACGCAGACGGTGTAGAACGGTCAATAGCTGTTGGATATCGTGGAAGTGAAGACCTGTGGTTGGCTCATCTAGGATGTACAGAGTCTTACCTGTATCACGCTTAGATAGCTCACGAGCCAATTTAACACGCTGC
Organism: Vibrio fortis; assembly: GCF_000695685.1. GTDB lineage: Bacteria > Pseudomonadota > Gammaproteobacteria > Enterobacterales > Vibrionaceae > Vibrio > Vibrio fortis_A. The sequence continues at coordinate 11,720 of NZ_JFFR01000028.1, forward strand.
GCTTCACCACCAGACAGCGTTGTCGCGGCTTGTCCAAGTCGAATATATGACAAGCCCACATCCATTAATGTTTGGAGCTTACGTGCGATCACTGGAACAGGGTTAAAGAATTCACGAGCATCTTCGACCGTCATCTCTAACACTTCATCGATGGTTTTGCCTTTATAGCGTACTTCCAGTGTCTCACGGTTATAGCGTTTCCCCTTACATACATCACAAGGAACGTATACATCTGGTAAGAAGTGCATTTCGACTTTAATTACACCATCACCCTGACAGGCTTCACAGCGTCCACCTCGAACGTTGAAGCTAAAGCGGCCCGGCTTGTAACCACGAGAACGTGCTTCTTGTGTACCCGAAAATAGTTCACGAATTGGCGTGAAGATGCCGGTATAAGTTGCCGGGTTAGAGCGCGGGGTACGTCCAATTGGGCTTTGGTCGATATCGATGACCTTATCGAAATGCTCTAAGCCTTTTATCTTCTTGTACGGTGCTGCCACTGCTGTTGTGGCACCGTTAAGCTGCGTGTGGGCGATCTTAAAGAAGGTATCGTTAATCAGAGTTGATTTGCCAGAACCTGACACACCCGTAATACAACTGAACAGGCCGACAGGAATTGTTGCTGTCACCTCTTTAAGGTTGTTGCCTGTCGCGCCAATCAGCTCTACGACTTTCTTCTTGTCGATTGGAGTACGCTCTTTTGGTACCGAAATTTCTTTTACGCCACTGAGGTATTGGCCAGTCAAAGAGTTTGGATTGTCGATGATCTCTTGCATGGTGCCTTCGGCTACGACGTTACCACCGTGTACGCCAGCTCCAGGGCCAATATCAATCACATGATCGGCGCAGCGAATCGCATCTTCATCATGCTCTACGACTAATACGGTGTTACCAAGATCGCGAAGGTGTACGAGAGTCTGTAGTAGTCGTTCGTTGTCACGCTGGTGGAGACCAATGGAAGGCTCATCCAGAACATACATAACGCCAACTAGACCTGCGCCAATTTGGCTTGCAAGTCGGATTCGTTGCGCTTCACCACCTGAAAGTGTCTCTGCGCTGCGCGATAGGTTGAGATAATTCAGGCCAACGTTGACCAGGAAGTGTAGGCGGTCGTTGATCTCTTTCATTACCTTTTCGGCAATTTGCGCGCGCTGACCGCTCAATTGCAGGTTTTGGAAGAATGCCAAGGCATCAGCAATACTCAGCTCAACAATCTGTGGCAAGGTGGTATCACCAATAAATACATTACGCGCTTCGAGTCTTAGACGGGTACCACCACAGCTAGAACAGGACTTGGTTGAGATGTATTTTGCAAGATCTTCACGAACTGAGTTCGACTCAGTATCACGGTAGCGTCTCTCTAACGTATTCAGAATACCTTCAAACGGGTGACGCTTAACTCGAATATCACCACGATCATTGATGTACTTGAACTCTACTTCTGTGCGACCCGAGCCTTTCAAGATGATGTCTTGAGTTTTCTTTGGTAAAGAGCTGAACGGGGCAAATAGATCAAACCCGTAGTGCTCTGCTAGTGAGGTAAGCATCTGGAAGTAGTAATAGTTCTTTTGATCCCAACCTTTAATAGCACCGTCTGCAATACTTAGGTTATCGTCAACAATAATGCGGCTTGGGTCGAAATATTGTTGTACACCTAGGCCATCACAGGTACCACAGGCACCAGCTGGATTGTTGAAAGAGAACAGTCGTGGTTCAAGCTCTTGCATGCTGTAACCACATTTAGGACAAGCGAAGTTAGCCGAGAATACAATCTCTTCTTGATCGTTATCGTCCATCCAATCGACAACGGCAATACCGCCAGATAGCTCTAGAGTGGTCTCAAAAGACTCAGCGAGTCGTTGTTGAAGATCAGGGCGAACTTTAAAGCGATCGACCACAACTTCAATCGTATGTTTCTTATGTAGTTCTAGTGCTGGTGGATCGGACAGATCACAAGTCTCACCGTCGATCCTTGCTCGAATGAAGCCTTGAGCCGCAAGGTTTTGCAGTGTCTTTACATGCTCACCCTTACGCTCTTTAACGATAGGCGCCAGCAGCATCATCTTCGAACCTTCAGGTAGTTCGAGCACTTTATCGACCATTTGACTGATGGTTTGTGCTGCAAGCGGGATATGATGATCTGGACAGCGAGGTTCTCCAACGCGAGCATACAAAAGTCTCAGGTAATCATAGACCTCTGTAATTGTCCCCACTGTTGAGCGCGGGTTATGAGATGTCGACTTTTGCTCGATAGAGATTGCCGGAGATAAGCCTTCAATGTGGTCAACATCGGGCTTTTCCATAAGGGATAAAAATTGACGAGCATAGGCAGATAGTGACTCAACGTAGCGGCGCTGACCTTCTGCATACAGGGTGTCGAAAGCCAGTGAAGACTTACCAGACCCAGATAAACCCGTAATCACAATTAATTTATCTCTTGGGATTGTTAGGTTTATATCTTTGAGGTTGTGCGTGCGAGCACCCCTTACTTCAATTTTATCCATTTCAGGCAACCATGTAATTTTCAGTGGCTAAAGTATTACATAGTGTGAGTTTTGTGCAAAGTTTTACTGGATAAAAAAACAGTACAAAAAAGGCAGCTCGATTGAGCTGCCTTTAAAACAGAGTAAAAACTGGAAGCGATTAAGCTTCTTTCTTGGTTGAGTGTTTATCTAGCTCAACTTTCTGTGCGTCTTTTTTGTATAGGTTTTCGTAGCAGAAATTCGTTGCTTCGATGTAACCTTCAACGCTACCACAATCGAAGCGTTTACCTTTGAATTTGTATGCGAGTACACAGCCTGCTTGAGCTTGTTTTAGCAGCGCATCGGTGATTTGAATCTCGCCGCCTTTGCCAGGTTCAGTATTCTCAATCAGTTCGAAGATATCTGGAGTCAGAATGTAGCGACCAATGATAGCTAGGTTGCTCGGAGCAGTACCTTGCTCTGGTTTCTCTACCATGTCATCAACACGGTAAAGGTCATCTTTAATCATCTCACCTGAAATCACACCGTATTTGTGTGTTTCGTCTGCTGGCACTTCTTGTACCGCAACAATTGAACAGCGGAATTGTTTGTAAAGAGCGACCATCTGCGCAAGTACACCTTGCTGCTCGTTTACACATAAGTCATCAGCCAGTACCACAGCAAACGGTTCGTCACCTACTAGCTCACGACCAGTTAAGATTGCGTGACCTAAGCCCTTCATTTCACGCTGACGAATATAGGTGAAGTTTGCCGCTTCAATGGTTTCACGAATGTTGTATAGCAGTTCTTCTTTATTAGTACCGCTGATTTGGTGTTCAAGTTCGTAGTTCTTGTCGAAGTGGTCCATGATTGAGTGCTTACCACGGCCTGTTACGATACACATGCCGTCCATACCCGCTTCAATTGCTTCTTCAACGCCGTATTCGATGAGTGGTTTGCTCACAACAGGCATCATCTCTTTTGGCATCGATTTAGTTGCAGGTAAGAAACGTGTACCGTAGCCAGCTGCCGGGAAAAGGCACTTTTTAATCATGGTAAAAACCCTATATCTTTAATAATTATCGACTCAGCTCTATGTGCTGAATATTTCTGAGGGCAACTCTAGCACAGGTAATGTCGAAAATTCAGCAACAATCCGTATGCTTTATTGGAGCTGTCCTCAAAAATATTGATATTGGCAAGTTATGAAATTAGGTTCTGGTTGGCCCACGCTATAGCTTGCACTCGATTCTTTACAGCCAGTTTACGAAAGATTTGATAAAGATGGGATTTGACTGTGAATTCACTGATAAATAGATCTTCTGCGATCTGGGTATTTGAAGCGCCAGTTTGTAGGCAGCGAATCACCTGTAACTCTCGGATAGTTAAATCGACCGTAACAGGGCAAGTGCTGATGTTGACGATATTGCGATAGTAGAACAGCAATTGGCTAGTGATCTTTCTTGGTAACCAATTCTCTCCATTAATGATCCTTGTGATGCCTTCAGCTATTTTCGGTTTGGTATCGCTGCAGTAGAACAACCCTTTTAAGTGCCCAAAGCGGATGATCTCTTGAGTCTGCAGTGGCTTTTCGACATTGAAAAGAATGATTTCAAAGTTCTTCCACAGTACAGCAAGATTGGGGAAAGCCTGAAACAGGTCAGGCAGTTGCTTGTAATCGACCAAGAGGATTCGATTGCTCTGCTTTTTGTTGATGCACATTATCTCTCCTGGAGGCATTCTATACATTGGAATAGAAAGTAAATTTTCTATCTCATTGATGTACAGATGACTCTGTTCTAGGTCTAAGCATAAAAAGTGTAATGTGCGAGTATACCTCGATACTTTCATGTGAAAGCTCCTTCTAATGTTTATTGGGAAGCGTTCACACTGTCATGATGCTAATTTCATCACTAGTCGCTTTGTTATGACTTGCGTTGAATATCAATTCACCACGTAAATGAGTGGTTTGTAAGTGGCGAAAAAAACAACACTCGTCTGAATATCATGATTTGTTACGTTTTTATTCTTTCGATTCAATAGAGAATCGGATTGCGATTTATCACTGTTAAAAAGCGTGTTATTCTTATGCGCTAAAATTTTTCAAGACTATGAGTTTAGACGGAGCAAATCATGGCTAGCCGTGGAGTTAACAAAGTTATATTAGTGGGTAACCTAGGTAATGACCCTGAAATTCGTTACATGCCAAATGGCGGTGCAGTAGCGAACATTACCATTGCAACGTCAGAATCATGGCGTGATAAAGCAACTGGCGAACAGCGCGAGAAAACAGAATGGCACCGTGTTGCTCTGTTTGGCAAGCTGGCTGAAGTTGCAGGTGAATACCTACGTAAAGGTTCTCAAGTTTACATTGAAGGCCAACTGCAAACGCGTAAATGGCAAGATCAAAGCGGTCAAGATCGCTACACAACGGAAGTTGTTGTTCAAGGCTTTAACGGCGTAATGCAAATGCTAGGCGGTCGTGCTCAAGGTGGCGCACCAGCTCAAGGCGGTATGGGTGGCCAACAGCAGCAAGGTGGTTGGGGTCAACCTCAGCAACCACAACAGCAGCAGTACAGTGCACCTGCTCAGCAGCAAGCACCTCAACAACAAGCTCCACAGCAGGCTCAACCTCAATACAATGAGCCACCAATGGATTTTGATGACGACATCCCGTTCTAAACTCTGTTTTGCGTAAATCAGAAAACAAAGTATTAAAATGGAAAAGCCGCGTTTGTCGCGGCTTTTTGCTACCCAAAAGTCTTAACGCTTTATTTACAACCACAAATTATAGTATAACGAAGCAGTACGGTATAATGTGAGTTGAAAAGGATTTCGTTATTCATGAGATATACCCCGACCCTTAAGTTGAGCACCCGTTTGGTGGCATTCGTTACTGTTATTGTTATCAGTGCGATGTTTATTCTATTCATCGGGGGCACACTCTCTTTCAAGCGTATTGGGCAAGAGTATCTCGATCACTATTTGGTCGGGATTGTTGATGTCGTGGATAAAGAAATGGAAGATCCAGATGCCGCTTATTCTATGCAGCGTTGGATGCCTAAAATGTTGCAAGCCAGCAATATCGTCGAGATGAAACTCTCTAACTCCACCGGTATTGTTTATCGTTTCAAAGATACTTCCCCACAGATCGACCCGAATCGTCTCTATGAACGCACCTTTATATTAGAGCGAAATACTGGCTATCAAATCGAATTTAAGGCTTTGCCTCCCTATATTGGCTATAACTATTCAATGGAAGCGATGTGGTCGATCACCTTAGCGGTGGCTCTGATCATTTTCTGCTTAGCAAGAGGCGTACAGTGGCTTAAAGAGCAATTAATAGGCTCTGAAATGCTCGAGGAGCGTGGACGAATGATTCTTGCGGGGCAGGTAGAATCTCATGCCAAGGGAGATGAGCGTGAGTGGCCATATACCGCCAGTGAAGCCCTTGATGTCTTGATTGAAGAACTGCAAGACGCCCGCCAAGAGCGTAGCCGTTTTGACACCTTTATTCGCACACACACGTTCTTAGATAAGCTCACTGGCACGGCTAATCGGGTACTTTTCGATAACAAACTGGAATCGGCTCTGCATGAGAGCGGTGCGCGTGGTGGCGTGCTACTTATCCGTATCGAAGAGTGGGAACAAGTTAGAGATAGTAACGACAAGCAGGTAACTGATGCTTTTATCGTTGAAGTCGGTGAAGTATTGTCCAATATTGTCCAACGTTACCCTGATGTTATCTTCTCTCGATACTACGATGCGGACTTTGCCGTGTTTATCCCTCATCAAGGTAGTAAAGATATTGCGACACTGGCTGCCCAATGTTTGAGACAACTTGATAAATTGTCACCACCAGAGCCGTTAGATGTGGATAATTGGTGCCACATTGGTGTGACCATGTATGCCGAGGGTGAGCGTCATAGCCAAATTATGGATGAAGCGGAGACGGCGCTGAAAAGTGCTCAGTTAGAGCGAAGTAATAACTGGAGTCGTTACCCTAAACTGAATAAGAATGAGTTGGATCGTGGCAGTGTTCGTTGGCGAACATTATTGGATAAGGCATTGCAGCCGGAAAACTTAGTAATCTTTGCGCAGCAGTGTTATCTTACGTCCAATAAAGGGCAACCTCATGAATTACATAGAGAAATATTCGCAAGGATTCAAGATCCAGAGAAAGGCTTGCTCAAATCTTCTCGATTTATGCCAGCGGTAGAGCAGATCGGGTATCAAGCACAAATGGATCAATCAGTTTTACGAGTTTTATTGAAGTCGGTAAAAGAATCCTCGAAACTGATGAATTACTCTATTAATCTAAATGTCACTCCTTTTGCGAACAAGCAGCACTTTAAGTGGTTTAGAAGTGAGTTATTACAGCTTTCAACTCAGCAACGAGCGCATTTAGGGTTTGAATTTTCAGAAGGTCATGTGATCGCTCACTTAGATTACATGAGGCCCGTCGCCAAAATGCTGAAAGGACTCGGATGCAAAGTGACAGTCGGTCAAGCGGGTCGAACGATTGTTAGCACTCACTATATTAAAGATTTGAAAGTCGATTTTATTAAGCTACACAGAAGCTTGGTTAAGAAGATCGATCAAAGGCATGAAAATCAACTGTTTGTACGCAGTTTGATTGGAGCTTGTGGAGACTCTCCAACGCAAGTAATTGCGGTTGGTGTAGAAACGAATTCAGAGAAAAATGCTCTGCTTGAGTTGGGAATCCACGGCTATCAAGGACGATTGTTTGATGAAGAGAGGCAAATTATTCCGGTACCTCAACCGAATAAGCCTAAAGTAAAAACAGAGTCGGTAGTTAAAGTTGGCCGAAGAAATCGATGGCGTAAGAGTAGTAGTTAACCATGAAGTTAAAAGCGATTTTAAATAAGATAAAGCCAGCCCAAAACGGTACCCAAGCTCAGGTGGTTTTATTAAGCAGCGACGCTGTTTATGTTTCAGCAGCGGACAAGAGTGTTATTGCTACGCCAATCATGAATGGTGATTGGGAGAGTGCGCTGAAAAAGTCACTGGCAAGTGATGCTTTCAATAGCGCTAGCTTGCAGTTGATCGTGAGCTCTAACTACTACCAGACCTATCAAATTGATAAGCCGGAAATCCCTGAGAGTGAATGGCCGGTTGCATTACCTTTCCTACTCAAAGATCTTGTGTCAGAACGTGTCACTGAGATCACAGCCAGCGCAGTTGCTTTACCAACGTCGAACAAACTTCAAGTTTATGTTCTTGCGAAAAAGCTTCTTGATAAACTACTTAGTGTGGTAAGCCAAGCTCAAGTAACACTCAACGGTGTGTCGCCTGAAGATGAGCTGTGGGGTTACAGCGCGGGCGAATTATCGAACTTCATTTTGTTGCAACGCAGCAAAAATGCTCACTTCAAACTGGGTGCTTTTGTCGATCATACCGTGTGCTTTCAGCGCTCCATTCGTAGCGTAGTACCGCCGTTAACTGGAGTCGCTTCGAGTGCTCTTCAGATGGATGGCCTAGCGCTTGAACTGCAACGTTCAATTGATTATCTATCTTCACAGATTAAAGGTGTTCAGTTAAGACAGCTAAAAATATGTTGTGATGAAGAGGACGAAGCGGAGTTAAAAGAGGCGCTATCTAATACCCTAAGTTCTAGCGTGTCTTTGATCAGTGAGAATGGGCGTGAAAGTTCCGAATCACTGCTTGTGGAGCTCGCTCAAACGCACTCTGAATTCAAAGTTAATCTCTATCCTGAGCATTTAAAACCGAAAAAAGAGTACTTTACTCTCACCAACGTCGCAGCATCTTGGGCTTTAGTTTCTGCTGTTATGCTCGCGGCTTATGGTTTTATGCACTATCAAACGATTCATATTGATGATGAACTGATTGTTCTTCAGCAAAAATCTAATCAATTAAATAGTCAGGTGAAGCAGCTTAATGCTGAATTAGCTCAGCATAAGCCTTCTCCAGAGAAAGTGGCCGCCGTTGAGCGTCTCAAACGTGAGATTCAAGCTAAAAAAGACGCCTTACTGGCAGTAGGCCAATACGACGAAAGCCAGCAAATCGGGTATTCTGGCGTCATGAACGCTCTGGCTAAGTTGGGGCGCAATGATATCTCGCTTTCTCGCATTTATATGACTCATGATTCTCTCGATCTTTCAGGGTTCGCTCGCTCTGCCGAGGTGATTCCTAATTGGGTTGGGCAGTTCAAAAATGAGCTTAATCTCGTGGGGCGCGCGTTTGAAAAACTGAAGATTGGTCGTAATGACCAAGATGTTGTGACGTTTGAATTAAGCACCCGTAGGGAGAAGTAGTAATGCAAAGGTGGGAGCAGTATAGCGATAAATTCCTAGCGCTAAGCTCAAGAGAGAAATGGCTGGTTTTGCTGTGTGGTTTCGTCGGCCTGTTTATGCTCCTATTCAGTGTATTGGTCGAACCTGCATACAATGATTTACAAGCTAAGCGTGCAAAGAGCATGAGTTTGACCCAGTCAAATCAAAGGCTCGAAGGTGAGTTGTTAGTGCTACAAGCCAAGCTCAATAGAAACCCCGATAAAGAGATCGATATTGAGTTCAAATCGCTGATGGCTCAGAGCCAAGAGCTTTCGATGGATCTGGCTCAGATGATTGATAGCTTGATCTCGCCGTCACAAATGACAGAGTTGTTAGAGAGTGTTTTGAGTTCAGGCAAAGGTTTGAAACTTGCATCGTTGGAGTCATTAAAGCCCGAACCTATTTCAGACAAAAAAGGCACCAGTGAATACTCGGGGTACTACGTACATCCGGTTCGCATGGAACTGACGGGCTCGTATTTCGATATCTCTGCTTATCTGCAAGCACTGGAATCTCTTCCTGTTCGTTATTACTGGCGAACTTTTCAATACAAGGTAGAAGAGTATCCACAAGCTCGTTTGGTATTCGAGGTTTACACATTAGGGACAAGACAGGAGTTCATTGGTGGTTAGAGTTCTTTTACTGTCTCTGCTGTTTTGCAGCTCATCGGTACTGGCCGAACAAGACCCAACTGCGCCACTGGGGTGGTTGGTTCCTAAAGAGCAGAAAGCAGCACCCGTTAAAAAAGCCCCAACTCGTTATCGCTTACCTTCATTGCAGAGCATAGTTTGTAAGGGTGAAAGCCCATGCTATGCCATCTTAAATGGTCAGGTTGTCTCGCAAGGCGAGGTGATTCGTGGGTATAAGGTAAAAAAAATAGATTCAGAATACGTCACTCTTCAGAGAAGTACTCAGCAGTGGAAGTTAGAGCTGTTCTCTTTGGATATTAAGAAGAATTAAGGTTTGAGTGAAGACATGCGTAAACTTGTAGTAGCAATTCTAGTTTCATCTTTAGTTGGTTGTTCCATGGGCCACCGTGATCCTGTGGAGATCAAAGAGTCTTTAAATGAATCCATTAATGAAGCTAATAGCCGTGCACTGAGCGAGCTGCCTTCATCGGTTCAAGACGACCTTATGCCGCAGTTTGACGATGATCCAATGTCGCCTAGTATGGAAACGGTTAAGCGTTTTCGTATTCAAGCCAATCGTGTTGATGCTCGAGCTTTCTTCGCGAGCCTAGTAAAAGGCACTGAATTTAGTGCTGCGATTCACCCAAGTGTTACGGGTAATATTACTGTCAATCTCACTGATGTAACCTTGGATGAAGTGCTGTCTGTCGTACAAGATCTTTACGGCTATGATATCGAGAAGCGCGGTAAGGTTATCCAAATCTTCCCTGCTGGCCTGCGTACAGTGACTATCCCTGTTGATTACTTGCAGCTTAAGCGAGCAGGTCGCTCATTGACGACGATTACAACGGGTACCATCACCAACTCAGACTCGAATTCATCGAGCTCTTCTAGTTCAAACTCTAGCTCAAACAGCTCTTCTACGTCTTCAAACTCTTCGTCATCGACAGGAGGTACTGAGATTGAAACGACTTCAGAGAGTGATTTCTGGCCTCAATTAGAAGCGGCGGTGACCCACTTAATCGGCAGCGGTAATGGCCAAAGTGTTGTCGTGACACCTCAAGCAAGTGTGATTACGGTGCGAGCTTACCCTGATGAGATTCGCGAAGTGCGTCAGTTCTTGGGGATTTCTCAGGAGCGCTTGCAACGCCAAGTTATCTTGGAAGCTAAGATCCTTGAAGTCACCCTAAGTGACGGTTACCAACAAGGTATCAACTGGACCAAGATGTTCTCATCAAATGGCACGAACTACACCATTGGTAGTGGCAACATTGTTAAAGACACAGCGGGTGCTATCACTCCTGTGACGCTACCGGGGCTTGATCCTGTTGGTGCACTGTTAGGTGGTCAATCAAATATTGTTGTCTCTGGTGGTAGCTTTGAAGCGGTGTTGAGCTTTATGGGTACTCAAGGTGATCTGAATGTACTTTCTAGCCCTCGAGTGACGGCATCCAATAACCAAAAAGCAGTGATCAAAGTCGGTACTGATGAGTACTACGTGACGGATCTTTCGAGCGCTGTAGGCAGCGGCGATAATGCCAACGTTGCGCCAGAAGTCGAGCTAACACCATTCTTCTCAGGCATTTCTCTCGATGTTACGCCTCAGATTGATGACAAAGGCAACGTGTTCCTTCACGTTCACCCTGCCGTTATTGATGTGAGTGAGGAGACTAAATCTCTAAATCTTGGTTCTACGACGGGCACAGTAGAGCTGCCATTAGCAAGAAGCTCTATCCGTGAGTCAGATTCGGTGATTCGTGCGCGCAACGGTGATGTTGTTGTTATCGGCGGTTTGATGAAATCTAATGTGAGTGATGTAACCTCTAAGGTTCCATTCTTTGGTGATATCCCTGCACTTGGTCATCTATTCCGCAATACCAGCCAGCTGACGCAAAAGACCGAGCTAGTTATCTTGCTGAAACCGACGATTGTTGGTGTGAATACTTGGCAGAGTGAGCTTGAGCGTTCGCGTGATCTGCTGCAGCAATGGTTCCCTGATGAAGAGTAATCTGCAGTTTTGCGCGATGGCGGCATCATAGAGGTGAGCAACTATGTATCAAGCTCACTTTGGTTTTGAACAGTCGCCATTCTCTCTAACGCCAGATACGGATCTTTTTTATGGCTTAGCACCACATTTTGAAGCGATTCAGACGGTGCTCTCGGCACTCGATATGGGTGAAGGGGTCATTAAGATCACTGGTGAAGTTGGGACGGGTAAAACGATGGTTTGTCGTATGTTGATAAACCATTTAGGTGACAATACGGCATTAATCTATCTGCCTAATCCAGTGTTGTCCGGAGATGATTTGAGATACGCCGTCGCTAAAGAGCTTGGTCTCGATATCCAAAACAAAGCCATGCTGGTGGACGAGATCCAGCATAGGTTGATTGAACTGAACGGCTCTGGGAAAAGAGTGGTGGCGATTTTGGATGAAGCTCAGGCGTTATCGGATGAAGCGCTAGAAACACTGCGACTATTCGGTAACTTAGAGACGGAATCGACCAAGTTGCTGCAGATTGTATTGTTAGGTCAGCCCGAGCTCGAAACTCGTCTAAACGCACATCATCTAAGACAGTTTCGTCAGCGTATCTCCTTTAGCTCTTGTTTACGAACACTGAACCTCGATGAGACGGTGGCCTACATCGATAATCGAATCAGTAAGTCTGGTGGTTCATCAACTCTGTTTAGTTTGAACCACAAGAAAGCGATTTGGCGATCGAGTAGAGGTGTACCAAGGCTTATCAATCAACTCTGTCATAAAGCGCTGTTAATGGCCTTTAGCGAACATAAGCAGACCGTAGAAAACCAGCACCTGTTTTCAGCGATGCATGAAACCTATGATGTATCGAAACCTAAGTTTAAAAAGCCAATTTTGTGGGGTTGGAGTGAATCATGAGTACCATAAATAACGCCTTATCAGAATTGGCCAAGAAAGAATCCAAAGTGGCGATTGAAGCTGCTGAGGTGCCAAAGATAAAAACACGTTCACCATGGATTTGGGTGACTGCTGGCTTCTCGTTGAGTTTAGCGATGGGCGGATGGGCAGTGTCTCAAGGGCCAAGTGTTGAGTCAGAATCTGTTGCGCTAACTGGTTCGGTAAATGATGAAATAACCTCAAATGAAGTTGTTTCAGCACCGGTATTAGCAGAGTCTCCGACAAAAAAAATGGTGGTAACAGAATCACAACTTGTGTCTGAAAAAACATTGGCTAAAGCGGACTTATCAACCTCAAGCGTCAAACCAGCGACAATACCGGTTGTAGCATCATCAGAGCCTGTAAAAGCTAGCCAAGACAAAGTCAGTGTTGCAAAAACTGCTGATGTACCGGTGGCTACAACGACACAAAAACCTGTGTTGTTGGCAAGCACAAAAGCAACCAACACTCCGGCGAATGAGTCAGTAACTCAAACGAAAGCTCTTGCACCTGAAGCAACTTCAACTTCGGAAGAGACAGCGGGTGGGATCGTTGTTGAGCAGGTTGAGCTTACTCCGGAGCAATTGGCCGCTAATGCTGTTGGTCGAGCTAAGAAAGCGCTTGATGCCAACAATCTAAATGGCGCACTACAAGGCTTTACTGAAGCGTTGCGCTACACACCTCGTGATGAAGAAGTTAGACAGAAGCTTGCAATACTCTATTTTGGTAAAGGCGATACGCGAAGAGCCTATGAGCTACTGCAAGCAGGCATTCGCTTGAATAACGATAGTGAAGCATTGCGATTAGGATTATCAAAACTGTTAGTCAAAGCAGATCAAGCTGAGGCAGCACTTAGCCCGTTGTTGCATTTACCTAACAATGCATCGAAAGAATACCTCGCGATGCGCGCGGCCCTAAGTCAAAAAGCTCAGCAAGAAACAATCGCGCTAGAGAGTTATCAAAAACTGACCGAAATAGAGCAAGACAACGCACGCTGGTGGTTAGGTTTAGCCATTCAACAAGAACGCCAACTGATGTTTGAACAGGCAAAACAGTCTTATCAAAATGCACTGGTTCGTGTCGGCATCTCATCACAATCTCAAAGTTTTATCCGCGATAGGCTAAAAGTAATCTCAGACCTAGAGGGCGCCAAGAATGCAAATTAGATTAAGAAAAAGACTCGGTGACCTATTAGTTGAAGAGGGTATTATTACTGAGGCGCAAGTGGAACAAGCGCTTGCTGCTCAAAAAAGCTCAGGTCGAAAGTTGGGTGATGCGCTTATTGAGCTCGGATTTTTGTCTGAACAACAGATGCTGAGCTTCTTGTCGCAACAGCTTGATATTCCTCTTATCGATTTAAGCCGTGCTGCGGTCGATGTTGAAGCGGTACAACTGCTTCCAGAAGTTCATGCTCGACGTCTTCGTGCGTTGGTTATTGGTAGACAGGGCGACACGCTGCGTGTTGCGATGAGTGATCCTGCAGACCTGTTTGCTCAAGAGGCACTTCTTGGCCAATTAGGTGATTACGCGCTGGAGTTCGTGGTTGCTCCTGAGCGCCAATTGGTTGATGGTTTTGATCGTTACTACCGTCGTACCAAAGAGATAGCGTCTTTTGCTGAGCAACTGCATGCCGAGCACCAAGTTAATGAAGCCTTTGATTTTGATATCGCTGAAGAAGACAGCGATGAAGTCACGGTTGTTAAGCTGATTAACTCGCTATTTGAAGATGCGATTCAGGTTGGAGCTTCCGATATCCACATTGAGCCTGATGCTAACGTACTGCGCTTGCGTCAGCGTATTGATGGTGTGCTGCACGAGACACTGCTTAACGAAGTGAATATTGCATCTGCTTTAGTTTTGCGTTTGAAGCTGATGGCGAACTTGGATATTTCTGAGAAACGTCTCCCACAAGATGGCCGCTTCAACATTCGTGCTAAAGGTCAATCGGTGGACATTCGTATGTCGACCATGCCAGTACAACACGGCGAATCTGTGGTTATGCGTCTACTTAACCAATCAGCAGGTCTACGTAAGTTAGAGTCTTCAGGTATTCCTGCAGACCTCTTGGTTCGCCTGCGCAAACAGCTGCGTCGACCACACGGCATGATTTTGGTAACGGGCCCAACAGGTTCTGGTAAAACGACGACTCTTTATGGTGCGCTGAGTGAGCTCAATGAGCCGGGTAAGAAGATCATCACTGCAGAAGATCCGGTGGAATATCGCTTACCACGTATTAACCAAGTTCAGGTTAACCCTAAAATCGACCTCGACTTCTCTACTATCCTAAGAACCTTCCTACGTCAGGATCCCGACATCATCTTAATTGGTGAGATGCGTGACCATGAAACGGTCGAGATTGGGCTGCGTGCTGCATTAACCGGTCACTTGGTATTAAGTACTCTTCACACCAATGATGCTGTTGATAGCGCTCTGCGTATGATGGATATGGGGGCTCCGGGTTACTTGGTGGCTAGTGCAGTGCGTGCGGTAGTTGCTCAGCGACTGGTTCGTAAGGTGTGCAGCGACTGTAAGGTTGAGGATGAGTTAGATGATGCTCGTAAGCAGTGGCTCAGTGAGCGATTCCCGAATCAAGTTTCTGCATCATTTGTCAAAGGTCGCGGTTGTCAGAACTGTAACCTAACAGGTTATCGTGGCCGAATTGGTGTTTTTGAAATGTTAGAGCTTGAGCAAAATATGATGGATGCCCTACGAGCCAATGATGCAGTGGGCTTTGCTCAAACAGCAAGACGCTCTGAAAACTATAAACCACTACTCGCATCGGCGATGGAACTGGCGTTGCAAGGGGTAGTGAGTCTAGATGAAATCATGCACCTTGGTGAAGGTGATGCTTCTGGCTCGACAGACCCAATCTTGTTGTAGAGGTATAGAGTATGCCAACTTATCGTTATGTTGGTCGCGGTTCCGACGGGCGTCAGGTTTCCGGGCAATTAGAAGCAAATAGTGAAGAGCTTGCTGCTGAAAGTTTGATGGGTAAAGGGATCATTCCAACCTCGATTAAACTCGGAAAAAGTGGTGAGTCTGTATTGGAGATGGATGTCTCTAGTCTGTTCTCTCCAAACGTTCCCTTGGAAGTTTTGGTGCTTTTCTGTCGTCAACTATATAGCTTGACCAAAGCTGGTGTGCCTTTGTTGCGCTCTATGAAGGGGCTCACACAGAACTGTGAGAATAAGCAACTTAAAGCCGCCCTTGAAGAGGTAAGTACCGAGCTTACCAATGGTCGTGGTCTTTCAGCATCGATGCAGATGCACCCTAAAGTGTTTAGTCCGTTGTTTGTTTCAATGATCGGGGTTGGTGAAAACACGGGTCGACTGGATCAGGCCTTGCTTCAACTTGCCGGTTACTATGAGCAAGAGGTTGAGACTCGTAAGCGAATCAAAACGGCGATGCGTTACCCAACTTTCGTGATCAGCTTTATCTTGGTCGCGATGTTTGTTTTGAACATCAAGGTGATTCCTCAGTTCACAACCATGTTCGCTCGTTTTGGCGTTGATCTGCCACTGCCCACTCGAATTTTGATTGGTATGTCGGACTTCTTCGTCAACTACTGGGTGTTTATGGTTGGCGTAATTGTCGGTTTGATTTTCGCGTTCAAGACTTGGGTGAAAACTGATAAAGGCTTAGAGACATGGGACCGATTCCGTCTCAAGATGCCGGTGATCGGTGGAGTGGTTAACCGAGCGCTGTTATCACGTTTCTCACGAACCTTTGCTCTGATGCTTAAAGCGGGTGTGCCATTGAACCAATCTCTGGCTCTGTCAGCAGAAGCTTTGGATAACCGATTCTTAGAACTGCGTGTCCAAGAGATGAAGTCAGCCATTGAAGCAGGTAGTACCGTTTCATCTACGGCCATTAATAGCGAAATTTTCACACCACTAGTGATACAAATGATTTCAGTGGGTGAAGAGACAGGTCGTATTGATGAGCTACTCCTAGAGGTGTCAGATTTTTATGACCGAGAAGTGGATTACGATTTGAAGACCCTGACAGCGCGTATCGAACCTATCTTATTGGTGATCGTTGCAGGTATGGTGCTGATACTGGCTCTGGGTATTTTCTTGCCGATGTGGGGCATGCTCGATGCAATCAAAGGTTAGTGAATGATAAATAACCTACGACGCTCACGTTTTGTCATTTGGAGTGTGGTTATTCTGTCTATTATTACTGGGTTGTTGACCGCGTGGCGCTCGGTAGAAACTGAGGCGACGAACACCGCCTTGATAGTGGCGAGCAAGCGTATATTAGACCGCGCTAACCTTTATAAGCAGCAGTATCTTCTGAATGGTCATCGACAAATGAACGACTTAGGAGAGCCACTCAGTTATAGCCGAACAGGTTGGTTATTACCTATTGATCAGAGCGATGTAAGCTGTGATTATTGGTTAGAGCAGTTATATCCTGATGGACGAGTTTTAGGTTTAGATAGTCCTAAAATTGAGAACTTGAGCGATCAATTTGAGTACCACTGTCGCTACCAATATACCGAAAAACACCAAATAGAGATTTTACTCAAAGGTGAACGTTTTCGCGTTAAGGCCAATATTTTGGCTTAGTAAAAATATTGACAGTTTTCCTATGGTTTTATGGGCGTGCATATGTATAATGCGCATTAGTAATTAGATGGGAAGGTAGAAAATGCTTAAAAATCAAAAGGGTTTCTCCCTTGTCGAATTAGTTATCGTGATTGTGGTTGTCGGTTTATTGGCTGTTGCAGCGCTACCTAAATTTCTAGATGTGACTGACGAAGCGAAAAAATCGAGCATTGAAGGTGTCGCTGGTGGCTTTGCGACGGCAGTTTTGTCGGCTCGTGCGCAATGGGAAGCAGAAGCTCGCCCAACAACGACAATTGGGGTTGAAACATACAATACTGTAAATTATGATGGTGTTGATTTTTGGTTAACAAGATCGAAGAACAGTAACAATGTAGATACTGATTTTCGTGATGGCTATCCTTGGGCAATCAATGAAGATTCAACTTCATTTCCACAAAGCCTAACTAACGTAATTTGTTCTGAGCTGATGGATAATCTACTGCAAAACCCACCAAAAGTAGGGGATGTAGATGTAGTGGCGAGTGACAGCAACTACAAGTACTCAGCGGAAGCGAATACAAGCGATGCGACCTGTACTTACGTTCAACTAGAAGGTAATACTGGACATCAGTTTGTTTATGAAGTCAAAACTGGTCGTGTGACCGTAACGTTGCAGTAACACTGCATTATAAACATAGAGAGAGCTAAACTATGAAAAAACAAGGCGGTTTCACCCTAATCGAATTAGTGGTAGTGATTGTTATCCTAGGTATTCTTGCTGTAACTGCAGCACCACGTTTCCTAAACCTGCAAGATGATGCAAAAAATGCAACGCTGGAAGGTCTAGCTGGCGCTATCCAAGGTGCATCAGGCATTATTTATGGTAAGTCGGCAATTGATGGTATTGAGGCAAACGCATCAGGCGCTGTAAGTGCTGGTGGCGCAACAGTTAATGTTGCATTCGGTTACCCTGAAGCAACATCTACAGCTATTGCTGCAATCGTACAAGGCATTGGTTCTGATTCAAGCGATGACTTTACATTCATCAAAGATGTTACAGCCGGTAGTGTCGTAACATTCGGTATCAAAGATTACAAAACTAGTTGTGTAAAATACACAGAAGCTGCTGACGCTAATACAGCTCCAGTAATCGTAGTTACAGATACTGCTTCTGAATGTACTGCACCATAGTTTTAGACTTTACCTCGAGGCCAGCTCCTGCTGGCCTTTTTTCTATCTACTACACATTACTGTTAAAACAATTGGTAGTAATACCGTCCTATATATCAATATCTTGTATACTCGAAGTCACACCGTAGTGAGAGGTTTGTGATGAAGAAAAGTCTCCCAAGTAAAGGCTTTACCCTTGTAGAGCTGATCATTGTCATCATCATACTCGGCATCATTTCTACTTTTGCTGCGAGCCGTTTCGTCGGTACTTCAAGCTTTTCTACATTCTCAGCTCAAGAGCAGGCCATCTCGGTTATCCGTCAGATCCAAGTCAATCGAATGCAGTCAAACGTGTCAGCGGCCAATGATAGTTTTCGACTGGCCATCAATAGCGACTGTTTAGGCTCCGTCACAGCTTGTAATCTTAACCTCGCTAATTCAACCCAAAGACAGCAAGCAGAAGCGCGCAGCGACCATGTCCGCGAAGACGGAATCACCTTTACTCCAGCTAACACTGTGGTTGATTTTGATCTACTAGGTAACCCATCAGTCAGTTCTGGTGTCAACATTACCATTAACTCCACCACCTCTAGTAACAGCGCTCAGGTCTGCATTAACTCACAAGGTTATGTGAGTGAAGGAGCCTGCCTATGATGCGTGTACGTGGCTTTACTCTTATAGAAAGTATCGTAGTGATTGTCGTACTGGGTATCGCTATGGTGACTATTACCAGCTTTCTTGTCCCACAAGTCGCAAGTTCGGCTGACCCACAGTATCAAAATCGATCCGTTGCACTAGGGCAGAGCTTGATGAATCAAATTCTAGCGAGAGGGTTTGACGAGCACAGTGATTTTGACGGTGGCTCAATACGCTGTGGCGATGCAGGCGCGACAGCGTGTACCAACCCTGACGATTTAGGTGTTGATGGTACAGAGTCCATGCCTGCCTCTTTTAACGATATTGATGACTACATTGGGTGCTGGTATACGGCCTCAACTCAATCAGCTTGTCAGTCCACGCCAACGTATGAGTTGGCCAACATCCTCGATGAGAATATTGCAGGAAGCTACGCGAACTTCCGTGTAGAAATCTCTGTGTTTTACGATCAAAACATGGATGGTATTAACGATAACGCCATCGGTACTCTTAAGCGAGTAGAGCTCAATATATTCGGTGGCAATAACCAATATACTTTGGCTGCGTATAAGGGGAACTACTGATGAAGAATCGTGGTTTTACCCTAATTGAGATGATTGTGACCATCGTAGTGGTTGGGGTGATTGGATTAGCTATCGCAGGTTTTGTTGAGTACGGAATGAAAGGCTACGCTGAGACCATTGACCGCCAAAAAGTCCAAGTAAAAGGACAGTTTGTGGTTGAGAAGATGTCTCGCGAGATCAGTCACGCAGTGCCCAACAGCTTTGATACAAGTATTACACCTGCCTCGGCGTTTGCTCAGAAGTGTTTAACGTTCTACGCCATCAAATATTCAGGCTTTTATCATTATGATGAGAACAGCAACAACCTAGATTTCATTATCGGGCAAGATACTCCCATCCTCGACAACGATGATTATTTAATCATAAACCCAACCACTTATGCTGACTTGGGCGCAGGTTCGACAAAACGAATTCTAGTGTCAGGACTGGTATCTACAAATAATGTATTTACTGCGACTTCGGTTAATTTGAGCAGTCAATCGGTTGCGCTACGCCACTATATATATGACAGCAGTGATTCTGTTAGTTACTGTTTAGTGAATAACACGACAGAAAACCAGGGCGTGATCGAGCGTAATGGTATAAGAGTCGCAGATAGTATTAACTTCGCAGAAAGTAGTTTTCGATATGAAGAGCCAAGTTTGCAGCGTGGCGGGGTCATCCATATAGACTTAGTCCTCGAACAAAATAGTGAGATCAGTGTTTACCAACAAGATGTGCAGGTACTCAATGCGCCATAAAAAATCGAATCAACAGGGCAGTGTTTTAGTTATCGCCATATTTGTGATTGTGGTGATGGGCTTTCTTGCTACGTCACTTGTTCAAGTTCAGTGGAGCAACCACGACACTTTGACTCGCAAGCAGCTCGGTACACAAGCATGGTTGTTGGCACACTCTGCCAATGAGTGGGCATTGACTCAGGTGTATCCGCTCACCGTTTCTCCTGCAGTTTCGTCAAGTGTAAGAACGGTTTGTACCAACTTAAATGCCAATCAGGTTAGCCACGGTATGTCGACGATCTGCAATGTGAACTCACTTACTTGTGATGAGATTGGGGTTCTAGATGGCGTCGGCTTTTTCAAAATTGAATCAACAACAACCTGTGGCTCTGGTATTAATCAAGTGCAGCGTATTCAAGAAGTTTGGGTGAGAGGGGAATAATTTGATGAAACAATTATTGATTGGGTTGTTACTACTCACTTTTTCTCAGTTGTTGTCAGCCAATACTAATACTAACCCTCAATTTGAATTTGGCACGATTCCAGCGGATAAATGTATCGTTCAAGGACCAGCGGTTACGTGTGATATTGAATTTGAGAACTCTTACAGCTCACCTCCTTTAGTTTTTGTTATGTCGACAATTAATGCTAGTCGTTCAGACTTTACGACAAAAACGACAGAATACCCTTCTGATCTCCGAGTTTGGTCTATTTCATCGACTCAGGCAACGATAAAGCAGCTACTTCCGCCCCATTATGCGGCGTGTGTTCGTTTGAGACAGAATAACAAAGGGCAGTGGCGATGTAGCACTAATGCCAGTGATCCTTTAGTGGAGTACGTTGATGCTCCAATGGAAAATATCGATTATTTGGTCATTGAACCTGGCGTACTGGAGTTTGATAGTGGGGCGAAGTTAGTCGCAGGAACCGTTGATTATAACCGTACTTATTCCAATGCAGGTGGTGGTTCTAATAAGAGTAAGTCGGTGCGATTCAGTGATTTTGGCTTATCATCCAATTTTAGCTCTTCTCCGGGCGTTTTAGTACAGATTCAAAGCTTGAGCAATATGCAAGGTAGCACTCCTGTTTGGTTAACCCCAATTGCTCTAAACCCGACAACAAGTGCATTTAATCTAGTCCTTGATCGCTCAGAAGTTTCATCTAATGCTCAGCTTCCTAGTAATGAACAAGTTGCTTTTGTCGCAGGGCTAGGGGAAGGGTTTATAAATGGACAGAAATTTTGGCTTGGTCAAGGATCAACATCAAATACACTGAATATCGATGATAGGGTTATCAAACCAATCACAGAAGGTTGTCAGCTTGTACAAGAATTTTCAGCCTCTGGTTTTTCTGGTATCCCGACATTGCTCGCGTCAAAGCGTACACGTAATGGTAACAATGGCGGCTGGCTGAGGCGCTGTTCAGTATCGAAAAAGGGTGTTGCTTTAATCAACGAGGAAGATTTGACTCAAGATTTTGAACGTGCCCACGTTGTAGAGCCCTATTCGTATTTTCTATTTGATAAGCCTCCATTGTCTGAGATTTGTGAGTTGTTTCCATCGCCCGCTCAAACATGGACTAGTAATAACCATGGATCAATAACCATTGAAAATAATGCAAATATATCAGGAGCTCCTATATCTGGTGGCAAAAGATATATTGGCTTTGCTCAACCTGATGTAACGGATCGCAAAAGCAAGGGGTGTGATGGAACGGAGTGTTTTGGTGATACCGGGTTGCGTGTAACTAAACAACAATTAGAAAGCTTCCAAACTCCAGATTCTGGGTTGGAAACAGTAACGGTACAGAACAACCAAACGAGAACTTTTCAAAATAACGAATCTATTGGGACATTAACTATAAATAGTAATGCGACACTAGTTTTTAAAACAGGGACGTACTGGATTGATAGTATTAATGTCATTGGTGACATAGAAATACCTCCGGGGAACGCTGTTGAAATACATACGAAAGGCTTTGCTTTAAGTAATGGTTCCAATTTCTCGGCGCTAGATGACGGTGAATTAACGGTTTACGTCCACGATCTTAGTTATAACGGTGGCGTTATCCACTCTCGGGTTGATTTAGCAAATAACTCCAAATTTGTCGGTTTATTATATAGTGAAAAAAACGTTATCTTGAATAACAACGCAGTGGTTGAAGGGGCTGTTACTGCAAAAAGCATAACCTTAAACAATGGTTCTGAGATCATAGCCACGAACAAGTGCTTTGAACCTTCTGATGATTACAATATTACAATGACTCCCGAGTCAGATTACTCATTAATGTGCGGTACAGACCAACCAGTATTTACAATCAATACGACAAATAACAATGTTTTAGAGAGTCTGCCTGTTACAGCGAGTATTCTGCCTGCAAGTAACGCAGATGATTTTACTATTGCTGTTCATAATGGAGTTGGTTCCGGTGCGTATCCAAATTTTAATTCTAGTGGTTTATCTGCAAACATAGGGGCGTTACAACTAAAAATTACGGTTAACAATGTTGCCAATATTGATTTGAGTCAGACTTACAGCTTAGTAATAACGATGGATGATGACCCTTCAAAAAGTGACTCAAGCACCATTAAATACGTGCCTTTTAAATTTGCGGTTGATGATCAAAACGTGATTGCTGGAAAAGAATATGATGTCACAGCCAAGGTCTTGGCTTGTAACGATAGTGGTACTACTGTAGTTACTAATTACACTGGGACTCCAACAGTTATGCATACACGTAACCTGCCGACAAGTGGAGTTGACGGATCTTTAGATTACTCCCCTGTTTTTTCTAGCGATGATCAGGGAATAACCCAAGATACTTTCACTATATCTGAGTCTGGCTTGTTTACTGTTAAGCTTACTGATAGTTCTTTTGATTGTTCAGGTGTGGTTGGCTGCCCTATCGATGGTAATAGTCAACTCACGGGCTCTTTTGACGTAGAGTCTCGACCATGGAAGTTGGCTATCTGTGACGTGAAAAATATTGATGGGACGATAGTGAATCCTGCGGAAACAGATGATGTAGATGGTGGGTTTGTTTCTGCAGGCAGCAGTTTTAAAGCGTCTTTTAAACCGATAGTTCACCCTGACTTCTACACTACGCTACCAGTTGATGAGTGTAACTATCAAACTACGTATAATTATTTTACGGAAACAGGTCATATTGCTCCTCTTAAACTGACTTTTGAATTAGCTTATCCAAATACAGGTACCCTGAGTAACTTGGATCCATCCAACTTCCCTGGTGATTATTCATTCATTCCTGGGGACAAGGTGAGTAATGTTCGTCAAAAGACAATTAATTTGTCTTGGCAAGAAGTAGGATCATTGAACTTAAAATCGGATGCTGTTTATTTTGAAGAGAACTTACAACAAGATATTCAGACGATTGGCCGCTTCTATCCTAAGTACTTTGTGCAAGACACCAATGAATGGATTGTTGCAGGCCAAAATAATATTGCGTACTTAAGTCAGCCTTATGACTCTGCGATACATAGAGTTTATCCTATGGCAGCGGGCCAAAGTGATACCGCTAAGGCGCTTAATAACTATCGCTTCTTTAGTTCTACACTCCAAGCTAAGTTTGGTGTTTTGGACGACAGCAACGTAGATAATGACTTCGTGTTAGATACAACGTCAGGAACATGGGATACGAGTCGGGTGAATTGGTTGTTGGACGACGACAACGCTATGTTGAAGCGTCACATGACTGGTAATGTAAGCCGTAGAGACCGTCCGTTTAATACATCAAGCGGAAACGCCACCGTAACCAATTTTGGTTTGACGGTAACTGGTACTGATCCAGTGTCATTCACTGATACAGATCCAGTAACAAGCTCTGCTGCTTTCCCTGTTCAGCCTCCTGCTCGTTATGGACGAATGGCTCTCGATGATATTGGCGGCAACTCTGGAGCGACCTTAACTATTCCACTTCGAGCCGAATTCTGGGACGGTAGTGACTTCGAGGTGAATACAGATGACGATAAGAGCACCTTCAATGATGCAAATTATTGTAAGCAGGTTATCTGGCATAGTGAGAGTAAGACAACAACCAACGCTTCCTTCAATGGTAACGGCACGGTCTCAGATGGTGAAGATGATATCAACGCCAGTCAAAACACAGCGGTTGGTGTGGACTCACCGCGTGAACAAGCTCGTTTGTGGTTGAGAATGGATGATAGTAATCCATCGAAGAAATCGGGTGAAAATGATATTTCATGTTTAGGTAGTAATGAAGGACAAGCATGGTTGCGCTACAACTGGCGACAGCTTGGTGATGAGGATCCTTCCACTGTCGTCACATTCGGTATCTACCGCGGTAACGATCGCGTGATCTACCGAGGAGAAAGTGGTCTAACAGGTCAGCGATAATATAATTTTCACGCGCTAAGTTAGGAATCTGTAAGAAAATGCGGGTTTCAGCCCATGTTTATACTTCAATGCCTTGCCGTTACAGCAAGGCATTGGTACATTTAGTGCAATTTTTGTCTTCTAATTCTTGCAGGATGAGCGAAGAATATGTTTAAAAAACTTCGTGGCATGTTTTCAAACGACCTATCGATTGACTTAGGTACTGCCAATACCCTTATTTATGTAAAAGGCCAAGGCATCGTTCTTGATGAGCCTTCAGTTGTAGCTATTCGCCAAGATCGTGTGGGTTCTGCAAAGAGTGTTGCTGCTGTTGGTCACGCAGCAAAACAGATGCTAGGTCGTACGCCTGGTAATATTTCAGCGATTCGCCCAATGAAAGATGGCGTAATTGCAGACTTCTACGTAACAGAAAAAATGCTTCAGCACTTCATCAAGCAAGTGCATGACAACAGCGTTCTTAAGCCAAGCCCTCGCGTTCTTGTTTGTGTTCCTTGTGGTTCTACCCAAGTTGAGCGTCGTGCAATCCGTGAATCTGCACTGGGTGCGGGTGCTCGCGAGGTATACCTAATCGATGAGCCAATGGCGGCAGCAATCGGTGCAGGTCTACGTGTTTCAGAACCAACCGGTTCAATGGTTGTTGATATCGGTGGTGGTACAACGGAAGTTGCGGTTATCTCACTAAACGGTGTGGTTTACTCATCTTCAGTTCGCATCGGTGGTGACCGTTTTGATGAAGCGATCATCAACTACGTTCGTCGTAACTACGGCAGCTTGATTGGTGAAGCAACGGCAGAGAAGATCAAACATGAGATCGGCTCAGCATACCCTGGCGATGAAGTAGAAGAGATCGAAGTACGCGGTCGTAACCTTGCTGAAGGTGTGCCACGTAGCTTTAGCTTGAACTCAAACGAGATCCTTGAAGCGCTACAAGAACCACTATCTGGTATTGTTTCAGCGGTAATGGTTGCACTTGAGCAGTGTCCACCAGAGCTTGCTTCAGATATCTCAGAAAACGGTATGGTTCTGACAGGTGGTGGTGCACTACTTAAAGATCTAGACCGTCTGCTAACTGAAGAAACAGGCATTCCTGTTGTTGTAGCAGAAGAGCCACTAACGTGTGTTGCTCTAGGTGGCGGTAAAGCCCTAGAGATGATCGACATGCACGGCGGCGACCTGTTCAGCGAAGAGTAATCATTGAGTTTTAGGCTCTTTCGTCTCTTATGCCAGCTGAGAGCCTAGGACTTTGTCTAAAGGATCAAATGTAGCCCTAGGACCAACATAGAATGAAGCCAATTTTTGGTAGAGGTCCCTCTCTACAATTGCGCCTATTTTTTGCTGTAATTATATCAGCCAGCCTTATGCTGGCTGATAGTCGTTTAGATGCTTTCTCAAATGTCCGCTATCTATTGAACAGCATGGTAGCGCCAATTCAATACGCTGCTAATCTACCGCGAACCATGTTTGATGGTGTTTATGAGCGTTTTAATACTCGTAAAGGTCTGATTGAATCAAGTCACTCTCTTAAGCGCGAAGTGCTTCACCTTAAGAGTGAGTTAATCCTGCTAGAGCAATATCAAGAAGAGAATAAACGCCTGCGTAAGTTGCTTGGTTCACCTTTTATTCGTGATGAGAAGAAGGTTGTCACTGAAGTAATGGCTGTAGACACCTCGCCGTATCGTCATCAAGTGGTCATCGATAAAGGTCAGATCGATGGTGTTTATGAAGGCCAGCCGGTGATCAATGAGAAAGGTATTGTTGGTCAAGTGACCTTTGTAGCAGCACACAATAGTCGTGTCTTACTGCTTACTGATGCTAACAACGCGATTCCGGTTCAGGTGATCCGTAATGACATTCGAGTGATCGCATCAGGTAACGGCAAGATCGATGAGATCGAACTTCAGCATATTCCAACCAGTACCGATATCCAGCAAGAAGACATGCTTGTGACATCTGGTTTGGGTGGTGTTTATCCAGAAGGCTACCCAGTGGCTTACGTGTCGTCGGTTGATTACGATCCGAAACGTGAGTTTGCAGTAATCAAAGCAGAACCTGTGGTTGAGTTTGATAAACTTCGTTACCTGCTATTGATTTGGCCTGATGAAAACAAGCGTATGCAAGCAGATCAGACTAATATAGAACAAACCATGTTAGAGGGTGACAATGGCCAATAGCGTATTAAGAAGTAAGTTAGTGATCGCTTGCTCGCTTCTGATTGCCCTGATACTTCAAACGATTCCATGGCCAGGTAGCCTAGACCTGTTTCGCCCATCTTGGTTACTGCTTGTAACCTGTTACTGGGTATTGGCTCTGCCACACCGTGTTAACGTGGGAAGCGCTCTGATTCTTGGCCTGCTTTGGGATTTGTTGATCGGTTCCACGCTAGGCATTCGTGGCATGATGCTCTCGATCGTGATGTACATTATTGCGATGAACTTCCTTGTTATTCGCAACATGGCGCTTTGGCAACAAGCGATGATCATAGCGGCGTTGACCGTTTTGTTTGAAGTATTGATCTTCTTTGGTGAATATTTGATTCAAGACGTTGTTTTTAATCCATTATCACTATGGAGTGCATTGATTAACTGTATACTTTGGCCTTGGATGTTTTTGTTGATGCGTCGCGTGCGTCGCCATTGGCATGTGAGGTAAAGGAATATGAGTAAGTCATCGCTCGTTTTGGCATCTGGCTCGCCACGTCGTAAAGAGCTGCTCACACAATTGGGTTACGAGTTTTCTGTTCTCGTCACCGATATTGAAGAGCAACAACAGCCGGATGAAGATGCACAAACGTATGTCCAAAGGCTGTCGCTTGATAAAGCCAAAGCAGCATTGAACTTGATAGCAGAGCAAGAGCCTAACTCAGACAGCACAGTGTCTTTAGGTTCAGATAATACTGCTTCTTTAGGTTCAGACAATATAGTCGTTTTAGGCTCAGATACTGTGGTAGTCAGCCAAGGCCAGGTGCTAGAAAAGCCAAGTGATTTAGCCGACTGTAAGCGCATGCTCACTCAGCTGTCAGATCAACGCCATCAAGTGATGACGGCTGTGTCTGTGGTTTCTGCAGACAAACACAAAACAGAAATCGTAATTACCGACGTATGGTTTAAGCCCCTCAGTGAACAAGAAATAGAAAAATACTGGCAAACAGGGGAGCCATGCGATAAAGCAGGTAGCTATGGAATCCAAGGTTTGGGTGGACGATTTGTCACCCGAATCGAAGGTAGTTATTACGCCGTTGTCGGCTTACCTTTATTTGAAACGGACCAGCTACTGCAAGAATTCTTATAATTTTACTAATCTGAGGTGCACCATGAGTGCTGAATTGTTGCTGAACGTGACCCCGAGTGAAACTCGTGTGGCTATGATTGAAGGGGGAACTCTTCAAGAGATCCATATTGAAAGAGATGCTCGTCGTGGCATTGTAGGAAACATCTACAAAGGACGTGTCAGCCGCGTTCTTCCGGGTATGCAGGCAGCATTTGTCGATATTGGTCTTGAAAAAGCCGCGTTTTTGCACGCTTCAGATATCGTTCCTCACACGGAGTGTGTGGCAGAGAATGAGAAAAAGCAGTTTCAGGTTCGTGATATTTCAGAGCTTGTTCGTCAAGGACAAGACATTGTTGTGCAGGTTGTTAAAGATCCGCTCGGCACCAAAGGCGCACGTCTAACCACCGACATTACCCTTCCTTCTCGCTATCTTGTCTTTATGCCTGGTGCTAGCCATGTAGGCGTTTCTCAGCGTATCGATAGTGAGTCAGAACGTAATCGTCTTAAGAAGGTTGTTTCTCGTTACTGTGATGAACACGGTGGCTTTATCATCCGCACGGCTGCGGAAGGTGCTGATGCTCACGAACTTGAGCAAGATGCGGCATTCCTGAAGCGTTTGTGGCTAAAAGTCTTGGAGCGCCGTGGTAAGCATAAAGCACGCACTCGCTTATACGGTGAGTTATGCCTGAGCCAACGTATCCTGCGTGATTTTGTCGGTACTGAACTAAGCAAGATTCAAGTTGATTCACGCCAAGAGTTTGAAAACCTAAAAGAGTTTACCTCAGAGTACGTACCAGAGCTGACTAGCAAGTTAGAACTGTATGAGGGCGATAAGCCGATTTTCGATATGTACGACACCGAGAATGAGATTCAGCGTTCATTGGACCGTAAGGTTGAGCTCAAATCTGGTGGCTACCTAATTATCGACCAAACGGAAGCCATGACCACGGTAGACATTAACACGGGTGCCTTTGTTGGTCGTCGTAACCTTGAAGAGACAATTTTTAATACCAACGTGGAAGCAACACAGGCGATTGCTCGTCAACTGCGCCTGCGTAACCTTGGTGGCATTATCATTATTGACTTCATCGATATGCTGTCTGAAGAGCACCGTAAGCGTGTACTTACTTCACTAGAGTCGGCGCTCGATAAAGATCGCGTAAAGACCAATATCAATGGCTTTACCCAGCTAGGCTTGGTTGAAATGACGCGTAAACGCACACGTGAAAGCATTGAGCATATCCTTTGTTCAAGCTGTCCTGCTTGTGAAGGACGTGGCAGTGTGAAAACGGTTGAGACGGTGTGTTACGAGATTCTACGTGAAATTACTCGAGTGAATCGCGCGTACGATGCGGATAAATTCGTGGTTTATGCTGCCCCTGCGGTAGCCGAAGCCCTTGAGGGTGAAGAGTCTCATGCACTGGCTGAGCTTGAGGTCTTCATTGGTAAACAAGTTAAAATTCAAGCTGAGCCTTTGTATATTCAAGAGCAGTTTGACGTTGTTATGATGTAATGGATACTTTGTGAGCTCTAGTGTTACTCAGCTACTGCGTGCATGTTTATGGTTAGTGGTTACTTTGCTTGTGGCACTTGCCATTGCAGTAACCACTTTACGTGTTGCGCTCCCTAACCTGAATAAATACCAATCTGAGATTGAACAGTGGGTAAACCAACATTCAGGTTTTGAATTCTCTATTCAAGATGTGAGTGGCTTTTGGCGTAATACTCACCCTTCGATTGCATTGAAAGGCGTTCATGCCAATCTTGCACAAGCTGAAGACGTCACTTTCTCAGTTGAAACCGTTGAAGTCGAGTTCGATCTGGTTCAGTCGGCGATTCAAATGCGCCCTGTGGTTGCCGACTTAGTGATGAACGGGATGTATCTCGATATTCGCTCTATCGATCTGTTCGCAGCTCGTAATAGTGCTGATACCGAGAAGCAAAATACAGATTCATCTGGGCGAGTGATTAAAGAGCTCGACAATCTTCTATTGAAAACCTTGGTTGATGTTACAGCCAAGGATTCCTCTCTACTTTATCGAACCGTTTCTGATGAAGAGCGTCAACTCGATATCGAAACCCTTAAGTGGCAGAACTCTGGCAAGCACCACCTTGCTGAGGGTGTGGTCAGCATTAAAGATGCAAACCTTAACTCTTTGTCAGTAAGCGCTAACTTTATCGATGGTGGTTCACTCACGGATGTGACCGGTCAGTTCTATGTTAGTGCTGAAAATATCTCTGTAAAACCTTGGCTGACGCGCTACATGCAAGCTGAGTCTGGGATTGAGACAGGTAATGTCAGCCTAAATAGCTGGTTAACCTTGAAAAACAGTAAGCCTGTTGATGCTTATGTTGAGGTGCTTCCGTCAGAACTGGCTTGGAATGAAGATGGTTATCACGAACTGATGATTGAGTCGGGGACCTTCAAGCTCACACCCACCGATTTAGGTTGGCAAGTGAATGGTCACTCACTTAATCTGCGTACCGATGACCATGCTTGGCCTGAACTGGATGTTGCATTCAATTGGCAGAAAGGTCCTTGGCAACTTAACGTCTCTGAATTAGATATCGCCGCTCTTACTCCGTTGATTAAACTGCTTCCGGACTCTGAAAATTCTAATGAACTGGTTGATAAGCTATCTCCAGGTGGTCTTGTTGAAGATATTCGCATTTCGATGGGAAGTGATATCGAGAGCTTACGTTATTCAGCAAACTTCTCTGAGCTGGCTATGGAGCAGTGGGAGCTGCTGCCTGGGTTTAGCCAAGTGTCAGGTTCTGTTTTTGGTTCAACGACTGAGGCCAAAGCCAGTATCAACGTGATTGATGATGTTTTCCCGTATGGGGAGGTATTTCAGGCTCCACTCAATATCAAGCAAGGGCAAGTCGATATTGTTTGGCAGCAAGACGAGAAAGGTTGGAAATTGTGGTCAGATAAAGTGACTGCTGCAACGCCGGACCTGCAGGTGCTTGGCGCGTTTCGTCTCGATTTTCCGAATGATGCCAGCCCGTACCTTTCTTTCTATGGCGAAGCGGATGCTTACAACGTGGGTGAAACGTGGCGTTACCTGCCAACCTTGGCTTTAGGTCAAGATCTTACCGATTACCTATCGACGGCAATTCAAGCTGGTCGATCAAACTCTGTCAAACTACTTTGGCATGGTGAGCTGGCACAATTCCCTTACTCGAACAACGATGGGATTTTTCAGATCTGGGTTGGGCTTGAGGATGTGAAGTTCAGTTTCGATACCGCGTGGCCACTGATCACCGATCTACAACTCGATCTGTTGTTTGAAAACGATGCGATGCACCTTGATTCTCGCTCGGCACAATTGATGGACGTCACTGCCGATCGTATTACAGGGCGTATTCCCTATCTTGGTGAAGGCGGTCATATCGAGATCGAAGCCAAAGCAACGGCAACGGGCAATGCAGTTCGCGATTATATGACGGCGTCTCCGCTGGTGGACTCGGTCGGTGCTGCGTTAACGGCGTTGCAAGTAAGTGGGGATGTTTACTCTGAATTCCAACTTGATATTCCGTTTGATAGCAGCCGTGAGCCAAGAGCTTGGGGCTATGCCGACCTAAAAGGCAATCATGTTCAGATTGAAGCGCCGCCAATGGTGCTGGAAAACACCACTGGTCGTATTGAGTTTGATAATGATGTGGTTACCGCAACAGGTTTATCTGCTGAGTTGCTAACTCAGGGCATTTCTGTTGATTTCACAGGGCAAAATGATGGCCCTGGTTATGCGGTTGGGATTGATGTGTTAGGCGATTGGGATGTTAAACCGCTCGAACCTTACATCGGAGAACAGTGGCTGAGTCGTTTGTCTGGACATGCTCCATGGCAATCCAATATCGATATACAACTCAACGACATAGGCTTCACATATCAACTAGACTTAAAGTCAGACTTAACTTATTTGGCGAGTGATTATCCTTACCCACTTTCAAAGAGTACGCTTGAGAAAGGCACAGCTAGATTACAGGCGTCGGGTAATCAGGAGTCAATTACAGCTCGTCTACAGTTGCCAAATACTAAGTATCAAACCGAAATTGATATTACAGGTGAAGTACCGGTTCTTACGGCGACCAATTTAGTACTTGGGCGTGGTGGCTTTAAGATCAGTCCAGTAGTAGGACATCATGCATTAATCCGTACTGATGAGTTTAATCTTGATGATTGGCTCGAAGTGGTGATGGAGCCAGTTAAACCGTCAACCGCGGTGCTGAGCCAGATGAATACACCAACGATTCCTGCGCCAAACCGAATCACGCTTGAGAGCAAAGAGCTGACTCTTGGTGGGATTGCGTGGAATGATGTTGAATTTAGTGCACGCAAAAACAAGCTAGCTTGGCAGATGCAGGTTTCAAGTCAGGAAGTAGAAGGTGATATCAACTATTTAGCACCTTATGACTTAACAGTTTCCTTAGATCGCTTGCACCTGTTTGTTCCGGGTTGGAGTGAGAAGAAGAGTGAAGATCAGCTCTTGCAGCGCATGGATGAAGACTCTCCACTGATCTCAGAGCTCGATAGAAAAGTTCATGATGCAATGCCAAACCTGACTCTAATGATCAAAGATTTTTGGTTGCAGGGATACAAGGTCGGCAAAGTTGATGTTGAGCTACAGCGTAAAGATGATCGTATTGAATGGAACAAGATCCAAGTGCGTAGCGGCAACAATAAAGCGGATCTGAGTGGCTGGTGGGCGTTAACGGATACAAAGAGTCATTCGGCACTGAATGTTGATGTTGAAGGCGAGAATAATAGTGAGCTGATGGAGCGTTTTGGTATTACTTCTGGTATCCAAAAAGCCCCATTTTCGATGCAAGCCCAACTTGAGTGGGACGGTTCACCGTGGGGCATTAAGATCGATACGCTGGATGGCAAGGTAGAGACCGAGCTGGGCAAAGGGATTATCTCTGATGTTAGTGGTGCCGCGCGACTGCTTGGCTTGTTTAGCCTTGATTCGATCATTCGCAAAATGCAGCTCGACTTTTCCGATGTGTTCGACAAAGGCATGGCGTTTAATAGTATTACCGGTACGGGTGAGTTCCAAAACGGTATCTTCCTGACCAACGACCTGAGAATGGACGCGGTAGCGGGTGAGATGAAGATAAAAGGTATTGCTAACCTCAATAGTCGTTTAGTTGATGCTGAAGTGAATTTTACCCCAGACATTACATCAGGCATTCCAGTTTTGACTGCATTTGCTGTAACGCCACAAACTGCGCTCTATGTACTTGCGATTACCACTGTAATTTCGCCGGTTGTAGAGGTATTTACCCAAGTGAATTATTCGGTTAAAGGACCGCTTGATTCACCAACCGTGAGTGAGCTTTCGCGGAGTAAAGGTGAATTCAAGCTGCCAGAAAAACTGAGAGATATGGCTAAATAAAGTCCGAATAACAATAAGTTGTTTGGACTGAGTAAAGGATGAAATAGGAGTAAAACACATGGACAGTGTTGGCTTGATTCAGATGACTTCAGGGCCGAATCCGAGTGAGAACATAGCTTTCCTCACTCAAGAGATAATCAAGTGTAAAGCACATGGCGCCAAGTGGGTGGTTTGCCCTGAGAATGCCTTGGTGTTTGGTAGTAAGCAAGACTACCACCAACACGCAGAACCATTAGGTCATGGGCCATTGCAAGCGCAGGTGTGTGAGTTAGCTAAGCAGCACCGTGTGTGGATTGTTATCGGTAGTATGCCTATTAAGACAGATGCTGGTGTTACTACCACCTCGCTGGTGATTGACGACTTTGGTACTGTTGTTGCTCATTACGATAAGCTGCACATGTTCGATGTCGATGTCGCTGATGCCCACAAATGTTATCGAGAGTCCGATATTTTTACACCAGGTGATCGCGTGGTCACTACGGAAACACCTTTCGGTCGCTTAGGCTTGAGTATTTGCTATGATGTGCGCTTTCCGCACCTTTATTCTGAATTAAGACATCAGGGTGCACAAATTATGTTAGTGCCTGCTGCTTTTACTGCGGTAACTGGCGAAGCGCACTGGGAAGCTTTATTGCGCTGCCGTGCGATAGAAACACAATCTTGGGTCGTCGCAGTTGGGCAGGGAGGCAAACACCCTTGTCAGCGAGAGACTTGGGGACACTCCATGGTGATAGATCCATGGGGGAGAGTGGTCGCTCAACTCGGCCAAGAGCCGGAAAGTATGGTTGTCGAATTGGATACGACCAGCTGCGAGCCTATTAGACAGAATATGCCGATCGTTCAACACTCTCGATTTACACACCAATTTTAATTACAAATAAGAGCCATTTATGAGCATCAATCAAATTGAAGAAGCGCTACTTAACCCGACAGGGCTTACGGAGCAAAATATCGCAGATACATTGGCGAGCATTGCTACCCGCCAGATTGATTATGCTGATATCTACTTTCAGTCGAGCTGGCATGAATCTCTTGTCCTAGAAGACAGCATCATCAAGGATGGATCTTTCAATATCGATTGTGGTGTTGGCGTGCGTGCGGTTGCGGGAGAGAAGACCGGTTTTGCCTACTCAGACCAAATTCAATTAGAAGGTCTTAAGCAGAGTGCGATTGCGGCTCGTGGTATTGCAAAGCAGGGCCAAAACGGCAAAGTACAAGCGTTCAAGCGCAACATGAACCAAGCTTACTATGATGCAGTAAACCCGCTAGCAAGCTGGGAAAAGCAGCAGAAAACAGAACTGCTTAAAGCGCTAGATGCTTATATTCGTACCAAAGAACCAATGGTAACAGAGGTATCGATCAGCCTAAGTGGTGTGCACGAGCAGATGCTAGTAGCTGCAACAGATGGCACCTACGCTGGTGATATTCGCCCATTGGTTCGTCTGTCTATTAGCGTGTTAGCGCAGAAAGGCGATCGTCGCGAACGAGGCAGTGCTGGTGGCGGTGGTCGTTTTGGTTACGACTTCTTTTTGAGTGATGATAATGGTACTCAAGTGGCGTATCAATTTGCTGATGAAGCGATTCGTCAGGCTCTTGTTAACCTTGAGGCAGTTGCTGCGCCTGCAGGTGCAATGCCAGTGGTTCTTGGCTCTGGTTGGCCGGGCGTGCTACTGCACGAAGCGGTAGGCCATGGTCTCGAGGGTGATTTCAACCGCAAAGAGTCTTCAGTTTTCTCTGGAAAAGTTGGCGAACAAGTAACCTCTAGCCTGTGTACGATTGTTGATGACGGTACATTGACTAATCTACGTGGCTCGCTGAATGTCGATGATGAAGGTGTAAATGGCCAGTACAATACCTTGATTGAAAACGGCGTGTTAAAAGGTTATATGCAAGATAAGCTCAACGCTCGCCTAATGGGCGTTGCACCGACAGGTAATGGTCGCCGTGAGTCTTACGCTCATCTTCCAATGCCTCGCATGACGAACACTTACATGCTGCCAGGTGAGCATACACCGGAAGAGATCATCGCAACCGTTGATAAGGGTATTTATGCTCCAAACTTCGGTGGCGGTCAGGTTGATATTACTTCAGGTAAGTTTGTATTCTCGGCTTCTGAAGCGTACATGATTGAAAACGGCAAAATCACTCACCCAGTGAAGGGCGCAACATTGATTGGCTCTGGTATCGAAGCGATGCAGCAAGTATCTATGGTCGGTAATGACCTAAGCATTGACCGTGGTGTAGGTGTGTGTGGTAAAGCCGGTCAAAGTGTACCAGTAGGTGTTGGTCAGCCAACGTTGAAGCTAGACTCACTGACTGTTGGTGGTACTGAGTAATCTAGACTCACCTGATGAATAAAGAAAGCGCCTCCTAGTGAGGCGCTTTTTCGTATTTGTTAGTAAGGTTTAGAACTACATATTCTCTTCAGCAAACTCAGCCAAACGGCTTCGTACTACGCCATTGAGGTGAATATTGGCGCTGCCTTCGAAGTCTTTGAAGCGCTCGACCATGTAGGTCAAGCCAGACGTGACTGGTGTTAGGTAGGAAGAGTCGATCTGAGCGAGGTTACCCGAACAGACAATCTTGGTGCCCTCACCACAGCGAGTAATGATGGTTTTAATCTGCGATGCGGTGAGGTTTTGGCACTCATCAAGCAACACGAAGGCGTTTTGAATCGAGCGACCACGCATGAAGTTGATGGATTTAAACTGAATGTTGGCTTTGTCACAGATATATTTCATTGAACCTTCGGTGCAGTGATCGTTTTTGTGCAGTGCCTCCAGGGTATCGGTGACCGCAGCAAGCCACGGTAGCATCTTCTCTTCTTCGGTGCCGGGTAAGAAACCAATAGACTCACCGATGTCAGGTGTGTTTCGGGTTACGATGATCTTATCGAACTGTTTACGTTCGATGGTTTGTTCAAGTGCAGCAGCCATTGCCAGCAATGTCTTACCGCTACCCGCAGCTCCTGTGAGTATCACTAAATCAATATCTGGGTCGAGTAGCGCATCAATTGCCATCCCCTGATAGATGTTCTTAGGAGTGATGTCCCATGCACGGCGGTTCATCAAACGCTCACGACTCATGTCTTGTAGCGTGATGGTTTCAGGTTCTATCTCTGCAACGCGAGCAGCAAAATCACTATCTTCATCAATCACATATTGATTGATAAAGGTTGGTTCAAATGGACCACGTGCCAAGGTGTGATAGGTTTTTCCACCGAGAGTTCGGCTATCAACGTTATCAATGCCATCCCAGAACGCGCCCTCGATTGTTTGAAAGCCCTTGGTTAGGTATTGGATATCATCAATCAGCTGGTCTGTCTGATAATCTTCAACAAAGCGTACACCGGCACCTTTGGCACGTAGACGCATGTTGATGTCTTTAGTGATGAGCACCACTTCGCGTGGTGCGCGTTTGTTTTGGAGATAGAGCACGGCATTAAGAATGCGATTGTCACCGGCTTTGTCGTCGGCGAATGCCTTGATGCTCTCTTGCAGCTCATAATCTGCAAGAATTGAAATGCTGCCTGAGGCGCTGCTTAAGTCTTTGGAAAATGGGATCCCTTCAGAGATTTGATCCGGGGTTGCGTCTCTGAAGAGGTCTTCTAAAGCGCGAATTGCGATTCTTGCGTCGCGCGCGACATCTCTTTTGCTGTCTTTAATTCGGTCGAGTTCCTCAAGAACTGTCATCGGGATAACAACGTCGTGCTCTTGAAATGAAAAAATTGCGAAGGGTTCGTGAAGTAGAATGTTGGTGTCTAGAACAAATAGTTTCCGATTGGTCTCGCCCATAGCATCTCCTTGCCAGATACGGCTTCTTGTATCACAGATAAACGTGGATAAAGCCAGCTAGGATCACAGCCTAATGAGCATGTTAGTTCACAACCTAGCCCAACTTTAGCCAGAGGAATGTCACCATATTGCCGATACTCTAAATATGGTTCATTCATGCAAAAACAGCAATCTTTGCTCTCTAGAATAGCCATGCTTTTTTGACAGTTTGATTGCACAGACGAAATCGGAAAAAAAGCATGAAATCATCACCTTTTGGCGTGACCTAAATCACAGCATCAAGTAAGATTAGCGACCTTTTTCTGCACCATATTCTCAATCAATAGAATCTGATTCGCTTAATTGAAATGTGGCTGCAAACGAAGCATTTTTAGCTATATTTTTATTCTGGGATTTGCAAAGTCCCGATAAGAAATTGATGGCTGAAATGACCAAATTCCATAGATAAGATTGAGGTAGTCGATTCATGACATTTGCTTTGGGGCAGCGCTGGATAAGCGATACGGAGAGCGATTTAGGTTTAGGTACCGTTGTAGCAATGGATGCTCGCACAGTGACACTAATGTTTGCCGCGTCAGAAGAGAATCGTGTTTACGCACGTACTGATGCTCCCGTAACCCGAGTAACGTTTAATGTTGGCGATGTTATTGAATGTCAGGAAGGCTGGTCACTGTCTGTTGAAGAAGTGATTGAAGAGAAAGGCCTGTTTACCTATCTAGGTACTCGTCAAGACACCGAAGAGAGCGGTGTTTCTTTGCGTGAGATCTTCCTAAGCAACCAGATCCGCTTTAACAAACCTCAAGACAAGCTCTATGCCGGTCAAATTGATCGCATGGACAACTTTGTGCTGCGCTACCGTGCATTGAGCAACCAATATCAGCAACACAAGAGCCCTATGCGCGGTCTGTGTGGCATGCGTGCAGGTCTTATCCCTCACCAGCTATACATCGCTCATGAAGTTGGCCGCCGTCACGCACCTCGCGTTCTGCTTGCTGATGAAGTGGGTCTAGGTAAAACCATTGAAGCAGGTATGATTATCCATCAGCAGGTTCTTTCTGGCCGTGCTGAGCGTATCCTGATTGTGGTACCAGAAACACTGCAGCATCAGTGGTTGGTAGAAATGATGCGTCGTTTCAACCTGCATTTCTCTATCTTCGATGAAGAGCGCTGTATTGAGGCCTTCGCAGAATCAGACAACCCATTTGATACTCAGCAATATGTATTGTGTTCACTCGACTTCCTGCGCAAGAGCCGTAAACGCTACGAGCAAGCTCTGGAAGGTGAGTGGGATCTATTGGTTGTCGATGAAGCGCACCACTTAGAGTGGAGCCAAGACAAACCAAGCCGCCAATACCAAGTGGTAGAGGGCTTGGCTGAAAATACACCGGGTGTGCTGCTACTGACGGCGACACCTGAACAACTGGGCCGTGAGAGCCACTTTGCTCGTCTACGCCTGCTGGATCCAGATCGCTTCTATGATTACGACGCATTTGTTGAAGAAGAAGAGCAATACGCGCCTGTTGCAGATGCGGTAACGGCATTGTTCTCTGGTATCAAGCTAGAAGATAGCCAGAAAAATCAAATCACTGAGCTGCTGTCTGAACAGGACGTTGAGCCGCTATTCCGTGTTATCGAAGGCGATAGCCCAGAAGAAGAGCAGGCGATTGCTCGCCAAGAGCTGATTGATAACCTAATGGATCGTCACGGTACTGGCCGCGTTCTGTTTAGAAACACTCGTGCTGCGATTAAAGGTTTCCCTAAGCGTAACGTTCATCTACTGCCAATGGAGATCCCAAGTCAGTACACCACATCAATGCGCGTATCGGGCATGATTGGTGGCAAGATGACACCAGAAGCGCGTGCGATGAAGATGCTCTATCCAGAAGAGATCTTCCAAGAGTTTGAAGGTGAAGAATCAAGCTGGTGGCAATTCGATTCACGCGTGAATTGGTTGCTAGAAAAGATCCAAGAGAAGCGTAGCGAGAAGATCCTAGTGATCGCATCTCGTGCTAGTACAGCTCTACAACTTGAGCAGGCACTGCGTGAGCGTGAAGGTATTCGTGCAACGGTATTCCACGAAGGGATGTCTATCCTAGAGCGTGATAAAGCGGCGGCATACTTTGCTCAAGAAGAGGGCGGTGCTCAGGTTCTGATCTGTAGTGAGATCGGTTCTGAAGGTCGTAACTTCCAGTTTGCTAACCAATTGGTGATGTTTGACTTACCATTTAACCCAGACTTGCTTGAGCAGCGTATTGGTCGTCTTGATCGTATCGGTCAGCAGCGTGATATCGATATCCACGTTCCATACCTGAAAGGTACCTCGCAAGCGATTCTTGCACGTTGGTTTGATGAAGGATTGAATGCGTTTGGTGAGACGTGTCCAACCGGTCGCACCGTTTACGACAAATACGCAGAAAACCTGATTGAGATGCTAGCATCGGGTAACATTGAACAGCTAGATGAAGTGATTGAAGAGTCGGCGAAACTCAACCAAAGCCTTAAAGCAGATCTTGAGAAAGGTCGTGACCGACTGCTTGAGATGCACTCGAACGGCGGTGAGAAAGCAGCTGAAATCGCTGAGAAAATTGCTTCTACTGATGGCGACACCAACTTGGTGACATTTGCACTTAGCCTATTCGACACCATCGGTCTTAACCAAGATGATAAGGGTGAAAACGCACTGGTAGTAACGCCATCTGAGCACATGATGGTTCCAAGCTACCCAGGTCTGCCATACGAAGGTGCAACGATCACCTTCGACCGTGATACGGCGCTGTCTCGTGAAGATATGAACTTCATCAGCTGGGAGCACCCGATGATTCAAGGTGGTATTGATCTGCTATTGAGTGAAGGCGTGGGTACTTCAGCTGTGTCACTGTTGAAGAACAAAGCACTACCTGTCGGTACAATTCTTCTAGAGTTGGTTTACCTTGTTGATGCACAGGCGCCTAAGCGCAGCGGTATCAGCCAGTTCTTACCTAAGACACCGATTCGTCTGATGATGGATGGGCGTGGTAACGATCTCTCTTCACAGGTTGAATTTGAAGGCTTTAACCGTCAATTGAGTCCTGTGAACCGCCATTTAGCAAGCAAGCTAGTGAACTCGGTGCAAGCGGATATTCATAAGCTGATTGAAGCTGGTGAAGCTCAAGTGCTACCTAAAGTGGAAGAAGTTCGAGATCAAGCTCAGAAAGAGATGCAGGCGAACCTTAATGGCGAGCTAGAGCGTCTTCAGGCACTGAAAGCGGTGAATCCAAATATTCGTGATGAAGAGCTGCAAGTGATTGAGACACAAATTGACGAGCTGACGGGGTACATTGCCAAAGCGCAGGTACAGCTTGATTCTCTGCGTTTGATTGTCGTTTCGCACAACTAATTCGTTGAACTGAAAAGTATCGATTGGGGCCTTCTTTATGAAGGCCCTACTTTTATCCTGTCGCCCACAGGCACGCTTTTAAATAGGTAGATTAAATGATGGCGGCACAACAGAAGGCACACTATGGCTTTAATTGAGTACAAGCCACCGACCGATCCTTGGATTGAGGTTGTGTTTGAAGACGCAGATATCTTAGTGGTCAACAAGCCGTCAGGGTTGCTGTCGGTCCCCGGTCGAGAGCCACAACACTATGACAGTATGTGGAGTCGAGTCGTAAAGGCTTACCCACAGGCGCAAGCCGTGCATCGCTTGGATATGTCTACCTCAGGGCTAATGTTGTTTGCTAAACACAAGGAGGCTGAGCGTCATTTAAAGAAGCAGTTTCAGTATCGATTAACTCATAAGCTTTATTACGCTCGAGTATGGGGAAAAGTAGAGTTAGCAGAGGGAGACGTCGACCTGCCTTTGATTTGCGATTGGCCAAATAGGCCTCGTCAGAAAGTGTGCTTTGAACACGGAAAGCCTTCTCAAACTCGCTATCAAGTGGCGCAGCGTGAGGAACATACAACCTTGTTACGTTTGTTACCGATCACTGGGCGTTCTCATCAATTGCGTGTTCATACTATGGAACTTGGTCACCCGATTGTTGGAGACGAGTTCTACTCAACAGAGCCGGCACTCAGCTACTCGCAGCGATTAGAGCTTCATGCATGTGAGCTCAGCTTTTATCATCCTGCCAATAACCAACTGTTTACCGCTTTTGTCCCTTGTGATTTTTACTCAGAGGCCAAGCCACAGATAACTCAACATTTTGATATTGAGTCTGAGTTACCAGACTATAAAAAGCTGAAAGGTTAGAATGGGCTGGTAGACGAATGTTGAAACAAGGAAGAACAATGAGCAAACCTAAGGTGGTGTTCCTCGATAGGGCAACCATTCCGTCCCAGATTTCTTTAAAAGCGTTGGGCTTTGAACATGAGTGGGTTGAGTACGACTTCACTCAGCCAAACCAAGTCGCTGAGCGAATAGCCGATGCAGAGATTGTTATCACGAATAAAGTGGTGCTGAATGCGTCTAATCTATTATCCGCTTCTAAACTACGTTTTATTGCTGTCTCTGCCACTGGCGTAAACAACATTGACCTAGAGTTCTGTCAAAGTAATGGAATCTCGGTCAGCAACATTCAGGGGTACGCGACTCAGTCCGTTCCCGAACATGTGATTGCAATGCTGTTTGCCTTAAAGCGTAACCTTAAGGGCTACCACCAAGATATCGAGCGTGATGTGTGGCAGCGCGATAAGCAGTTCTGCTTTTTTACTCACCCAATCCAAGATATTGCTGGCAGCACTTTAGGTATCTTTGGTAGCGGCAGCTTAGGTCAAGCGACCGGAGTTCTGGCTAAAGCGATTGGAATGCAGGTGATGTTTGCTGAACGTAAGGGAGCGAGCACTTGCCGAGAGGGTTACACGCCCTTTGAGGAAGTACTTAAAACCGCGGATGCAATCAGCCTACACTGCCCGTTAACGACTC
Organism: Vibrio fortis; assembly: GCF_000695685.1. Classification (GTDB taxonomy): domain Bacteria; phylum Pseudomonadota; class Gammaproteobacteria; order Enterobacterales; family Vibrionaceae; genus Vibrio; species Vibrio fortis_A. The sequence goes on from NZ_JFFR01000028.1 coordinate 53,438, forward strand.
AGACGGAGAACCTAATCTCTCGCGAAGAATTTCAGATGATGAAGTCTAATTGTGTGTTGATTAATGCCGGGCGCGGTGGGCTGGTGGATGAAGTCGCGTTAGTTGATGCGCTACGCAATGGCGAGATTGCTGGGGCTGGCGTTGACGTATTCACTGCCGAACCTGCGGATAAGTCTAACCCTCTGTTAGCAAATAGCGATTTACCCAATCTCCTTCTAACACCTCATGTGGCGTGGGGCAGCGATAGTGCGATACAGAAGCTGGCGGATATTCTAATGGATAACATTGACGCGTTTGCAGCCGGGTCTGCTCAAAATCTAGTGACGTAGCGGCGATTTGTTGAATTCTACCCAATAAAAAAGGTTGGCATAAACGCCAACCTTTCGTGTTTTAGAACGGTATAAATTTAGCCTTGTGGCTTTACAACCAAAACGTTGATTGGTGAGTTCTGTACAACTTTGCTTGCTACAGAGCCTAGAACCACTTTATCAATCTTAGAGCGCTTATGGCTTGGCATAACGATAAGGTCTGCGCCTAGCTTTTCTGCGTGATCTAGAATGGTCGAGTAGGTTTTGCCTTCGGCCACATGTACTTTGTAGATCACTTCGTCATCGATGTATTTGTCTGCAAACTCTTGGAGCTGACGCTTTACGTCTTGCTTCATTTGGTTTGCTGCATCTTTCGGGAAGTAAGACGCAACCATAGACATGTGAATACCTGGCAGAACGTTCAAAAGGTGAATCTCTGCGTTGCTGTTTTTAGCGTGCCATACTGCAAGTTCAACGGCTTTGTCTGAAAAGCCTTTGTCGTTAAGATCAACTGGAACAAGGATTTGTCTGTACATGTTTTTGTCTCTTTGGTTTAGCGGCGCTGAGCGAGTCTAGCGCCGTACTATCCTTTCCGTGTAATACAGAAGTGAAAGTGTTTGGAGCACTCTCACTTCCCATTGTTACGCGCTAATCTCATCCTTACGAGCACGTCTTCTTTGGTTCATACCTAAGCCAATGAGGATCAGTAGAGTCGGAACAAATACCCACTCTTTCATTGGTCGGTCAGCATCTTGAATGATGGACTTAATTTCCCAGTCAAAATCGATACCAGCCGCTTCAGCAGGGCTGCCAAACTCAACCATGTCGACAATCATCTTGCCGTCAGCTTCGGTTAGCATAAGACCCATTGATGAGATACGCTCTTCAGCAGTTGCTGCCTTGTCATCAAATGGCAGACGAACCGTCTTCTCTGAGTAATCGCCTTCTAGGTTCTCACCACCGACTCTTAGTTCGATAGATTGTCCTACATTTAGTTGCTCAGTAACTTGCGCAATCTCAACACCAGGTGAAAGAACTTTCGCTGGGTAGATCATGTCCCACCAGAAACCCGGACGGAAGAAAGAGAAGGTAAGCACAAGTAAGAGTACCGTTTCCCACCATTTGTTCTTAGTGAACCACCAACCTTGCGTCGCTGCAGAGAAGATCAACATCGCTGCTACCGATGAGAAGATCGTCAGCGCTAAATGCCACCATGAATCAATGCCCATCAATAGTAGTTGGGTATTGAAGATGAACATGAACGGCAAGATCGCAGTACGGATATCGTAGGTAAAGCCTTGAATACCAGTACGGATTGGATCTGACTTAGCAATCGCTGCGGCTGCAAAGGCTGCTAGGCCAACTGGCGGTGTATCATCGGCTAGGATACCGAAGTAGAACACGAACAGGTGAACCGCAATCAATGGAATGATCAGGCCGTGTGCTGCACCTAGAGTTACGATTACCGGCGCCATTAGCGTCGAAACAACAATGTAGTTCGCTGTTGTTGGTAGACCCATACCTAGAATCAAGCTAATTACCGCAGTAAACAGCAGCATGAGTAGGATGCTACCACCTGAGATAAACTCAACGAAGTCAGTCATAACCAGACCGATACCAGTAAGTGTTACTACACCTACCACTGTACCAGCTGCGGCAGTAGCAACACCGATACCGATCATGTTACGCGCGCCTGAAACCAATGCTTCCGCTAGATCGATAAAGCCTTCTTTTGTTTGAGCCGCAAGATCGTCAGACTTGTTCATCATCGCCATCAATGGACGTTGAGTCACCAAGATGAAGATCATAAACACGGTTGCCCAGAATGCTGATAGACCTGGAGAGAAGCGCTCAACCGTCAGACACCATACTAGAACCACGATAGGTAATAGGTAGTGTAGACCTGACTTGATGGTTGGGCCTGGATCCGGTACTTCCGTTAGGTTCTCGTCGATTTCGATACCGCCCTCTTCAGCGTATTTTGCTGAGATGCGAACCAAACCAAGGTAAGAGAGAAGTAGGGCTACTGTTACGATAGGAGTCGCAGCCGCACCAAACACATCTTTCGTCCAACCAACACCGTAGTAAACCACAGCACTGATAATACATAGACCTAAAATCGTGCCAGTGAACGACAGTAGGCTTTGAACCACAGTTGGTGTGTGACGACGAGGAAGACCTGTCATGCCCGCTTTACACGCTTCTAAGTGAACGATGTAAATCAGAGCGATGTAAGAGATAAGTGCTGGTAGTAGTGCCGCTTTGATAACCTCAACGTAAGAGATACCCACGTATTCCACCATTAAGAATGCAGCTGCACCCATGATTGGCGGAGTCAGTTGACCATTGGTTGAAGCCGCTACTTCTACAGCACCTGCTTTAGTACCTGGGAAGCCAACACGCTTCATCAATGGAATCGTGAAGGTACCTGTGGTTACTACGTTAGCAATCGACGAGCCAGAAACAAGACCAGATAGTCCCGAAGCCACAACAGCAGCTTTTGCAGGGCCGCCTTTCATGTGACCAAGCAGTGAGAATGCAACTTTGATGAAGTAAGCACCTGCACCCGCACGCTCTAGCATCGCACCAAATAGTACGAACAAGAATACGAATGAGGTAGAAACACCCAGAGCAACACCAAATACACCTTCAGTCGTTAGCCATAGATGCGACATTGCTTTGTTAAGACTTGCACCTTTGTGTGCAATCACGTCTGGCATGTATGGACCGCCGAACGTGTACAGCAGGAATACAGCTGCAACCACCATAAGTGGTGGACCAAGTGCACGTCGTGTCGCTTCCAGTAGCAGTACCATACCGGTTACCGCTGCCACAATATCAAAAGTCGTCGGAGCGCCTGAACGGCCAGCCAGTTCCGTATAGAAAATGTAGATATAAGCAGCAGAGAAACTACCAGCAAGCGCCAATACCCAATCAAGAGCTGGTATATAGTCGCGAGGAGAATTCTTTAGTGCTGGGTAAGCAGTAAATGCAAGAAAGATAGCAAACGTGAGGTGGATAGCACGCGCTTGAGTATCGTTCAATACAGCGAAGTCAAAAATAAACGGTAGCGGAGATGCATACCAAAGTTGGAACAATGACCAACATAGCGGCACAAACCATAGAATACGACCTTGCATGCCGCTCGGGCTACGTGCTCCAGTGTCTGATTGTGCCACCATTTCTTGCACATCAGAAGACGGTGATGTTGTCTGCGTCATGTACTTTATCCTTATTATTGATGGTCTAGCCTTTTCGCATGTCACAGCGATACGTAATTTTTCTTCCTATCTAGTGTAGTGAACTGACAAGAAAATGCGTTTTTGATCGACTGTGTCTTAGGCTTGATACGAAGGTAAGTTCTCCAATTTGGAGAGACTTAAAAGTTTGTCTCTTTTCACTTAGGTTCTTTTTATAAAGCGTGAAAAGCCAATAAGGAGGGCTCGCCTCCTTATTGGATAGAGTAGGTTTGAAGATGGATTACTTCAGAAGACCCACTTCTTTGTAGTATTTTTCAGCACCTGGGTGTAGAGGGATAGAAAGACCAGCTTGTACCATGTCCTCTTTCTTCAGGTTTGCAAATGCAGGGTGAAGACGTTTGAACGTGTCAAAGTTTTCAAATACTGCTTTTGCTACGTTGTAAGCAACATCGTCTGATACGTCAGTCGTTGTTACCATAGTTGCTGCTACACCGAAGCTGTTTACGTCAGCATCTGTACCGCGGTACATACCTGCAGGTACTGTGCTGTATGCGTAGTATGGGTTCTCAGCAACGATCTTGTCGATTTGAGGACCAGTTGCAGATACTAGCTTAGCGTCACAAGATGTTGTTGCTTCTTTGATTGAACCGTTCGGGTGACCAACCATGTAGATGAATGCATCAATCTTGTTATCACAAAGTGCTTGAGAACGCTCAGAACCTTTTAGTTCAGACGCTAGCTTGAAGCTATCGTTAGTCCAACCCATAGCGTCCATTACAACACCCATAGTTGCACGGTCACCAGAACCTGGGTTACCAATGTTTACGCGCTTACCTGCTAGGTCAGCTACGCCATTGATGCCTGAGTCTGTGCGAGCAATGATGTTGAACGGTTCTGTGTGTAGAGAGAACATAGCGCGTAGTTTTTTGTACTCGCCTTGATCTTTGAACTTACTTGTACCGTTGTAACCGTGGTATTGCCAGTCCGATTGAACAACACCGAAATCCAGTTCACCAGCACGGATAGTGTTAACGTTGTAGATTGAACCACCAGTCGATTCTACAGAACAACGGATGTTGTGGTCTTTGCGGCCTTTGTTCACTAGTTTACAAATCGCACCACCTGTAGGGTAGTAAACACCCGTTACAGAACCAGTACCGATTGTGATGAACTCTTGAGCGTTAGCTGCGCCAGCGCCCATTACAGCAGCTGCAATCGCACCAACTTTAAGAAGTTTGGTAAATGCCATGAATTTCCCTTCCTTTATTCATTATTAACCCTGAAACAAGTGTAGTTGCTTCTGGAGTTTCCTCTTTGGAAACGGCACCTTTTTCAATCCATGTGATGAAAAAGTGGCTGAATAATATCAAAAAATTGGCAGTAAATTACTCGAATGTTAAAACTTATAGCGAAAAAATCTAAATATTGATGCACTAATATAACGTTTTATTTGCAACTAGATTTTTTAAAATCAAATAGTTATGTGGTTTTGAGTGGTTAAAGATGGATATTTCAGGATGTGAGATGGATCACGAACTTGATAGGTGTTCATGATCCATTCGTATGGGTAATGTTTATGAAACTTCAGACATTATCCAGCGTATTCAAACAGTTCACATACAGATTCAAATAGCTGCTTGGTTGTGACTGCCAGAGTTGGGGTAATAAAGATAGTATCATCGCCAGCCACCACGCCTAGGATGCCTTCAGACTTACCTAGAGAGTCTAATAGGCGAGCAATTAGCTGCGCTGCACCAGGGCCTGTGTGTATAACAACCAACGCATTGTTGTGGTCAATATCTAGTACTAACTCTCTGAGTGAGCTAGAAACTGTAGGAACGCCTAATTCAGCTGGAAGACAGTAAACCATCTCCATTTTTGCATTACGAGTTCGAACAGCGCCAAACTTAGTTAACATACGCGAGACTTTCGATTGGTTGATGCTCTCAAAGCCTTCGTGCTTGAGTGCGTCGACAATCTCACCTTGAGAGCCAAAGCGCTCTTCTTTTAGTAAAGCTTTAAAAGCGCGAACTAAGTTGTCTTGTTTTTCGGTATTGCGCATATGTCTTCTTATTTCTTAACAAATCTATTTGCATATTCTCGCATACATATTCAGTTTTAGCCAAAATATCCAGACAATTTGTTAGTCATATCACTGTAAATATTAAATGGAATAATATGCCATTAATGACGATTTGCTTTGTTATTTCAGTGAATTATTCACATAATACAAACTCGCTGTGTAGCACGGTTTTATTGACTTGCGCGAGGTCGCAAAGCTGACGTTAATTGATTGTAATCACTTTGTGATTATTATAGTTTTTGAACTTAAATTAGCTCACAAATCACCCTACTAAGAACTTATAAGAGAAAATCTCTCAAGGAGAATAACAATGAAAGTAGCTGTTATTGGTGCCGCTGGTGGCATCGGTCAAGCCCTAGCCCTATTACTTAAGAACCGCCTACCTGCAGGTTCTGATCTTGCTCTTTACGATATCGCTCCAGTAACACCGGGTGTTGCTGCGGACCTTAGCCATATCCCAACGCCAGTTTCGATCAAAGGATACGCGGGTGAAGATCCAACTCCAGCACTAGAAGGCGCTGATGTGGTTCTTATCTCTGCGGGTGTTGCACGTAAGCCAGGTATGGATCGTGCGGATCTTTTCAATGTAAACGCGGGTATTGTTAAGTCTCTAGCTGAAAAAATCGCGGTTGTATGTCCAAAAGCTTGTGTTGGTATCATCACTAACCCAGTAAACACGACTGTGCCAATCGCTGCTGAAGTTCTTAAGAAAGCGGGCGTTTACGACAAGCGTCGTCTATTCGGTGTGACTACTCTAGATGTTATTCGTTCTGAAACATTTGTTGCTGAGCTAAAAGACAAAGATCCAGGCGACATCCGTGTACCAGTTATCGGTGGTCACTCTGGCGTAACGATTCTTCCACTACTTTCACAAGTAGAAGGTGTAGAGTTTACTGACGAAGAGATCGCAGCACTGACTACACGTATCCAAAACGCAGGTACTGAAGTAGTAGAAGCGAAAGCGGGCGGCGGTAGTGCAACACTATCTATGGGCCAAGCAGCTTGTCGCTTCGGTCTAGCTCTTGTTAAAGCACTTCAAGGTGAAGAAGGCGTAATCGAGTGTGCATACGTTGAAGGTGAAGGCGAGCACGCACCATTCTTCGCACAGCCTGTGAAACTTGGCAAAGAAGGCGCAGAAGCTATCCTAAGCTACGGTGAGCTAAGTGACTTCGAGCGCAATGCACTAGACAGCATGCTAGAAACTCTAAATGGCGACATCGAAATCGGTGTTGAATTTGCTAAATAAGCGCATTTAGATTGTTTGAATTCAAAAGCCGTTCTGATGAGCGGCTTTTTTGATCTCGGCTTTTGATCTTTGTTTGCTAAAGGCTCGTATTTCTCGTTGAAATAGAAAGCCGAGGGTAGGGTATGAGTCGAGTACAAAAAGGGATGCATGTCGAGTATTTGGGGAGCTTGGGAAAGGTCTTAGTGATTGATGAGCAAGAGCAAACCGCTTTGGTTGAGTCCTATCACACCCATGAGCAATATGCGGTGCCTCTTGAGGAGCTAGAGGCGATTGACGCACAACTCCCGCTCTCATTAGAGTCTAGCCGTTACTAAGCGCCCACAAACTAAAAAAGAGCCTCTACGGCTCTTTTTTGTTTATCTGACGAATTGCCAGTTGCACTTAATGACTACTTGCTGCGTTTTACAGCTAGGTGAGCCAGTGTTGTCAGTGCTTGCTTGTATTCTGAATCTGGAAGTACAGACAGCTCTGCAATCGCTTTGTCAGCCTCTTCGTAAGCCTTCTGCGTGGTGTACTCTAGAGATCCTGTCGCTTTCATCGCTGCAAGAATATCGTCAAGCTTCTCCATGCCGTTAGAGTGCTCAATCGCTTCGCGAATCATACTTGCTTGTTCTGGTGTACCGTTGTGCATGGCGTAAAGCAGTGGCAGAGTTGGCTTACCTTCTGCAAGGTCATCACCCACGTTCTTACCCATCTCTTTACCATCAGCGGTGTAGTCCATAACATCGTCAATCAACTGGAAAGCAGTACCAAGGTATTTACCGTAGTTCTGCATTGCCGTTTCGACTTCAGGTGACGATTCAGTCAGGATTGCGCCAATTTGTGTCGCTGCTTCAAACAGACGTGCAGTTTTCGAGTAGATCACCTGCATGTAGCTTTCTTCAGTGGTGTTTGGATCGTTGCAGTTCATTAATTGCTGAACTTCACCTTCCGCGATCACATTTACCGCTTCACTCATGAGTTCAAGGATCCTTAGTGATCCTAGCTTTGTCATCATTTGGAATGAACGAGTGTAAATAAAGTCGCCAACTAGAACGCTGGCTGCATTACCAAAGGCTGCATTCGCCGTTGCTTTACCGCGACGCATGTCCGATTCATCAACCACGTCATCATGCAATAACGTTGCTGTATGGATGAATTCGATAAAGGCTGCAGAGGTGATATGAGCTTCACCTTGATAGCCAAGAGCACGAGCTGATAAAAGAGCAAGCAAAGGGCGAAGGCGCTTGCCGCCACCGCTCACGATATAGAAACCAAGTTGGTTGATTAAACTTACGTCAGAATTAAGTTGGGCTTGAATTGTTTCATTCACTTTTGCCATATCATTGGCAGTAAGCGCTTGGATAGCTTTAAAATCCATTGTTCATCCGGCTAAAGTTAGACCCTGTAAGGCTTATACGTTGTATTAATTGTTGAATAATACACTAAAAAACGTTGATTAATACATCGCTTAAGGGCATGATTGCCGCACTTTTCTTTGGCGAACAGGTTTTCGCCAATTTTTTAAAAATATGGCTTGTCAAAGGCGTATCTTCTCTGTAGAATCTGCGCCCTATTGATGATTAGTTTAGCGCACACCCAAATGAGGCTGTGCGGAAAAAGCGGAGTAAAATATGTACGCTGTTTTCCAATCTGGTGGTAAACAACACCGTGTAAGCGAAGGTCAAACTCTTCGTTTAGAGAAATTAGACGTTGAAACTGGTGCAACTGTTGAATTTGATAAAGTTCTTCTTGTTGCTAACGGTGAAGAAATCACTGTTGGTGCACCTCTTGTTGAAGGTGGTAAGGTTACTGCGGAAGTAGTACAACACGGTCGTGGCGATAAAGTTAAAATCGTTAAGTTCCGTCGTCGTAAGCACTCTCGTAAGCAAGCTGGCCACCGTCAGTGGTTCACTGAAGTGAAAATCACTGGCATTAACGCTTAAGTTATAGGAGAGTTTAACAATGGCACACAAAAAAGCTGGCGGTTCTACTCGTAACGGCCGCGATTCAGAAAGCAAACGTCTTGGTGTAAAGCGTTTCGGTGGTGAATCTGTTCTTGCAGGTAACATCATCGTTCGTCAACGTGGTACTAAGTTCCACGCTGGTACTAACGTAGGTATCGGTAAAGACCACACTCTTTTCGCTCTTACTGAAGGTAAAGTGAAATTTGAAGTGAAAGGTCCTAAAAACCGTAAATTCGTTAGCATCGATTCTGAGTAATTTCTCAGTCTCAAGATGAATTTAAAAGCCCTGCCGTTAGGCGGGGTTTTTTATTTATAGTGAGATTAAAAATTAAAGCGAGAATAAAAAAGCAGGCGCTCTTGTTACGTGTACAGCAAAGAACCCCTCCTTATTTGTTCCTTAGTTGCAGATAGACCCTAGATCTTAGGTGATCGATCTAAATACGGATCTGCTAGAATTTATATCATTCTTTAATGAGTGGTACGCAACGCAAAGTGCGGAGTTAAAAATGAAATTCGTTGATGAAGCGGTAGTAAAAGTAGAAGCCGGTGATGGTGGTAATGGTACAGTAAGTTTTTGGCGCGAGAAATTCGTAGCTAAAGGCGGCCCTGACGGCGGTGATGGCGGTGACGGTGGTGATGTTTACATCCAAGCGGATGAAAACCTGAACACACTGATCGATTACCGTTTCCAACGTTTTTACAATGCAGAGCGTGGTGAGAATGGCCGCGGTGGTAACTGTACCGGTAAGCGTGGTAAAGACATCACATTGAAAGTGCCAGTAGGTACTCGTGCCGTTGATATCCACACTAATGAAATTGTGGCTGAAGTTGCTGAGCACGGCAAAAAAGTAATGGTAGCTAAAGGTGGTTGGCACGGTCTTGGTAACACACGTTTTAAATCGTCTGTTAACCGAGCTCCTCGTCAAAAGACCATGGGTACTAAGGGTGAGGTTCGTGAACTTCGTCTAGAATTACTGCTGCTTGCTGATGTAGGTATGCTAGGTCTACCAAATGCAGGTAAGTCTACCTTCATTCGTTCTGTTTCTGCAGCGAAACCAAAAGTAGCGGATTACCCGTTTACAACACTTATCCCAAGCCTGGGTGTAGTGAGTGTGGTTCCTGAGAAGAGCTTCGTGGTTGCCGATATCCCTGGTCTGATTGAAGGCGCAGCGGATGGTGCTGGTCTTGGTATTCGTTTCTTGAAGCACCTTGAGCGTTGTCGTGTGCTACTGCACATGATCGATATCATGCCAATTGATCAATCGGATCCAATTCAGAATGCACTAACGATCATCGACGAGCTTGAACAGTACAGCGAAAAAGTGGCTCAGAAGCCTCGCTGGTTAGTGTTCAATAAAGTTGATCTAATGCCTGAAGAAGAAGCGCAAGAGAAGATCCAAGAGATTATTGATGCTCTAGGTTGGGAAGGCGAATACTTCCAAATCTCTGCTGTGAACAAGCTAGGCACCAAAGATCTTTGCTATAAGCTAGCTGACTTCATGGAAAATCTACCTCGTGAAGAGGAAGAAGTAACTGAAGAAGAGAAAGTCGACTTCATGTGGGATGATTACCACAAAGACGCGATGAGCGGCAAAGATGTCGTGACTGACGACGATTGGGACGACGAAGAAGATGACGGTCACGTTATCTACGTTCGTGACTAATTGAGCCAATTAAGTAAAAACCGCAATTAATATTGCGGTTTTTTTGTATCTAAATCATGAATCGATGATGATGAATCAGGCAAAATTTACCTCTTAAGTATTAACGCCAATGGGAAGGAAATCATGGCATCAAAACAACGAGCGATATCAAGGTTGGTCGCTCAATCTGGACAAATGTTATTAGCACACGGTGCCGAGAGCACCTTAGTGGGAGACATCATGCGTCGCATAGGCATTGCGTGTGGTGTTGATGAGGTGGAAGTTGCTCTGTCCGCCAATGCGCTAGTGGTTACGACAGTTATGGGTGATCACTGTATCACCACCACTCGAAGCTGTGCTGATCGCGGTATCAATATGCGGGTGATCACAGATATCCAGCGTATTTGCATCATGATGGAAAAAGGAATTCTGGATTCTGACCTAGCCCAGAGGAAGATTAATGAAATCAGCCCTGAGCGCTATAATCGCTGGCTAGTCGTGGTGATGATAGGGTTATCTTGTGCTTCATTTAGCCGTTTAGCTGGGGGCGATTGGCATGTATTTATGATGACTTTTATCGCGTCTGCTTGCGGCATGGTTGTTCGCCAAGAGATCGGTCATCGACACTTTAACCCTCTTCTGAATTTTGCCGTTACGGCCTTCGTGACCACGGCTATTTCCGCTCAAGCTGTCCTGTTTGATATCGGTGGCCAACCAACTATCGTCATGGCTTCTTCGGTATTGATGCTGGTACCCGGCTTTCCTTTGATTAACTCAGTTGCCGATATGCTTAAAGGCCACATCAATATGGGACTTGCTCGCTTTACGATGGCGAGTTTACTGACGCTGGCGACCAGCCTTGGCATTGTGGCTGCAATGAGCTTGTCTGGTGTATGGGGGTGGGCTGGATAATGTTAGAGTTATTATTTGGTTTAGCTAATGATATGTTTTTTGCGGCCATTCCTGCCGTTGGTTTTGCGCTAGTATTCAATGTTCCGCAGCGAGCACTTGTTTATTGCGCGCTGGGTGGAGCCATTGGCCACGGGAGTCGCTATTTAATGATGCACTTCGGTGTACCTATCGAGTGGGCGACCTTCTTTGCTGCAACCCTTGTCGGCATGATAGGTGTCCATTGGTCGCACAAACTGCTGGCTCACCCTAAGGTGTTTACGGTTGCTGCTCTCATCCCAATGGTTCCGGGTGTCTTTGCTTTTAAGGCGATGATTGCCATGGTTGAGATTAACAATATGGGCTATACGCCAGAGCTAGTGGCTATGTTGATGGAGAACTTCCTCAAAGCGATGTTTATAATCGCGGGGTTAGCGATTGGCTTAGCAGTGCCTGGGCTGTTATTCTACCGCCGTAGACCTATCGTTTAGCAAACATTAACCCAATTCAGAGTAGGACCTCAGTAGATATGATCATCAGTATGATAGCGGCAATGGCAGACAATCGTGTTATTGGTAAAGACAATCAAATGCCTTGGCACCTTCCCGCTGACTTTGCGTGGTTTAAACGTTCGACAATGGGTAAACCGATTGTTATGGGACGTAAAACTTATGACTCTATTGGCCGTCCGTTACCTGGCCGCTTGAACATCGTGGTGAGCCGTGATGAAACCTTGGAAATTGATGGTGTCACTATGGCGACTTCTGTTGAGCAAGCTTTAGAGTTGGTCGGTGATGTGGAAGAGGTGATGATCATTGGTGGTGGCTCTATCTATGCGCATTGCCTACCAAAAGCAGATAAACTGTACCTCACTTATATTGATTTAGCTGTCGATGGCGATACTCAATTCCCAGATTGGGGAGAGGGTTGGACGCAAAGCTATTCAGAAACATTTAAGGCAGATGACAAGAACAAGCATGATATGGAGTTTGTGATTCTCGAGCGCTAAGGTCTAAAGTGTGTAAATGCTTGCGCTATCTCACCAGTAGCGCAAGTTTCTCGTATCTCGTTTTTTATAGCGCTCTCTGTGTGAAGAATTTCTTATCTTCCCAGCGCAAGATGGTGAGCTCTCCCCCCCATACACACCCGGTATCCAAGCCAATGACATCCTTGCCTTGATAACCTTCCAGTGCCGCCCAGTGGCCAAACAGTACCGTTTTATCGAGCTGTTTACGCTGTGGTAGGTTAAACCAAGGAATAAACTGGTTATCTGATACCTCTTTTGGTGGGAGTTTACATCCCATATCCAAACGCCCATCTGGGAAGCAAAAACGCATGCGGGTAAAGCTGTTAATGGCATAGCGGTAGCGTTCGATTTTTTCTAAATCCTTGCTCCAGAGATCGGGAGTGTTGCTGTACATATTCTCGATCAGCCACGGCCATTTGTCTGACTGGAGGAGTTTGCTTATCTTGTCGCTCTCTTTACGAGCGCGCTTTAGGCTCCATTGAGGTGAAATACCAGCATGAGCCATCACAAATTCATCGTGCTCTTGCATTAGTGGCTGTTGTCGCAACCAGCTCAGTAGCTCTTCTCTATCTGATGCGTCTAGAATCGGTTGAGTCTTGTCTTTCGCTTTAGCTGGGAATAAGCCTTGAGACACAGCAAGTAAATGTAAGTCATGGTTACCTAACACCACCTTTGCAGAGCTGCCAAGATCGCGGATATATCTCAGTGTTTCTAATGACTTGGGTCCACGAGCGACCAAGTCTCCCGCCACCCATAAGGTGTCTGTGCTCAGGTTGAATTGGATCTGTTCAAGAAGCTGCTCAAATTCATCAAAGCAGCCTTGGATATCTCCGACAATATAATTCGGCACGTTATTTCCTGTTAAATCAATAGGGGAGGGTTAGTTAAGGATATTAGGGATAGCCAAGCGAAACGGTTCAATCTCAGCAATAAATTCTGCCCCTTTACTGTCGGTCATGACGTAATGTCCTTGCATCACACCAACAGGGGTCTCGATGACAGTCCCACTGGTGTAAGTGTATTCGTCACTGGACTCAATCACTGGTTGCTGACCAACGACACCATCTCCCTCAATAGAGAGTTGTTTTCCGTTAGAGTCGGTGATCAACCATCGTCTAGAGAGCAGTTGAACGGTCTCTTGGCTGAGGTTTTTGATTGTAATGATGTAGGCGAAGACGTAGCGGTTCTTAGTCGGCTCTGATTGGTCTTCTATGTATTTAGAGTGGACTTGGCACTTAATACAAGGCGTTGATACATCCATATTCGCACCTTTTTGTTATCGTTCAATCTAGAGTATTACATAAAAAAGAGGCTCCTAACCGTAGCTAGGAGCCTTTTTATTTATTTTGTCGCGTTGTGGTTATCGTATAACCAGTTCGCCATATCCACGAATTGCACCAGAGTGAGGTTTTCTGGACGCATGCTCGGGTTGATATCCAACTCTTCCAGAACTTCTTTGCTGATCAAAGATTTGTAGCAATTGCGGACCGTTTTACGACGTTGGTTAAAGCCTTCACGACATACGCGGTCTAACCACTTCAGGTCTTTAGCTGGGTATGGAAGCTCTTCATATGGCTGAAGACGAACCACTGCCGAATCTACTTTCGGTGGCGGAACGAACGCTGTTGGTGGTACTTCAAGTACAGGCGTTACTTTACAGTAGTACTGAGCCATAACCGTCAAACGGCCGTAAGCTTTGCTACCTGGTCCCGCTGCTAGACGGTTTACCACTTCTTTCTGAAGCATAAAGTGCATGTCTTTAATGTCTTTATGGAACTCAAAAAGGTGGAACATTAACGGCGTAGAAATGTTGTACGGTAGGTTACCGAAGATACGCAGTTTGTTGTTTGGCTTAACGAGCTGATCAAAGTCGAACTTCATCGCATCGCCTTCGTGGATCGTCAGCTTATCCGCCAGGTCTGGATGAGTGCGTAGGCGCTCTGCTAGATCTCTATCGAGCTCAATCACGGTGAATTTATCAACCAGTTTGCCAACTGGCTCTGTAATTGCACCTAGACCTGGGCCAATTTCTACTAGGTTTTGGCCTGGTAGTGGGTTAATGCTCGATACGATCCCGTCAATAATATACGGATCGTTTAGGAAGTTTTGACCAAAACGTTTACGCGCTTTGTGCCCTAAGTGGACATCATTTCTCATTGCTTTTTCTCTACTAATTCAATGGCGTGCGTGAGCGCTGTTCTAAAGCTCCCTGTATCAGCTTGGCCTTTCCCTGCCAAATCTAAGGCGGTGCCATGATCGACCGATGTACGAATAAATGGCAAGCCAAGCGTGATATTCACTGAGCGACCAAAGCCTTTGTATTTTAGTACAGGCAGAACTTGGTCGTGATACATACCTAAAACAGCATCTGCATCTTGCAAATATTTTTCATTGAAAATGGTGTCTGCTGGTAATGGACCAATCAGGTTTATGCCATCTTCTCGGCGAATTTTTTCGAGCGTTGGAGTGATGGTTTCAATTTCTTCACGTCCTAAACAGCCATCTTCGCCGGCATGTGGGTTTAGTCCACATACATAAATGTTAGGTTTCTCAATCGCAAATTTCTCAACGAGATCTCTATTTAGAATTTCGATGATTTGCGCAAGTCTGTCTTCGGTGACGGCTTGGGAAACATAGGCTAAAGGAATATGCGTTGTGACAAGTGCAACACGTAATCCTTCAGTTGCCAACATCATTACAACTAATGGTGTGTTGGACTTCTCAGCAAAGAACTCAGTGTGACCGCTAAAAGCGACCCCAGCACGGTTAATCACTCCCTTATGAACAGGGCCGGTGACAATAGCATCAAATTCATTATTCATACAGCCTATTGCGGCAGTTTCTAATGTATTTAATACATAATGACCATTAGCTTCGTTGAGCGTGCCAGCAATTGTGGGTTCTGCCATTGGAATATGGTTAACCACTAAGGTTCCGGCTTGCTGAGGTTGAGGTGCATCGTCACTTTTGTAGTCGAGTAGCTCAACATCTAAATTGAGGAGCTTTGCACGCTCAGCCAGCATTTGTTTATCTGCACACACCACTAATTGATGTGGCCAGCTCTCTTGAGATAGAGCCAGTACTAAATCTGGACCGATACCGGCAGGTTCACCCGCCGTTACCGCAATTCTTCTAGTTGTCATCTTGCTCTTCCTCAACCATCTCTACAAAAGCACTTGCGCGAATCTCTTGTAGCCAAGCGCCAGCCTCTTCATTGAACTTACGGTTGAATAGAATCTGGTAAGCCTTGTTTTTAAGTGCTGAATCCGTGCGGTCTACTTCGCGGCGGTCAAGAACTTCAACAATGTGCCAGCCGTGAACGGTTTTAAATGGTGCACTGATATCGCCTTCTGGAAGGGTCTCAACTTGGTGTTTAAACTCTGGTACATACAGGTCTGGAGTCTGGTAGCCCAGTTCGCCGTTTTGAACTGCTGAGCCCGGGTCTTGGCTATATTGCTGTGCCAATTCACCAAAGGTCGCTTCACCTGCTTGCACGCGACTCGTGATGTCGAGTAGTAGTTCTTGCGCACCTTCATCGCTCAAGATAACCGTTGGCTTTACTAGGATGTGTCGCGCATTTACTTCGGTAACTGCAACAGTTTCAAGACCTTTCACATCTTCGATTTTTAGAATATGGAAGCCTACACCACTTCGGAACGGGCCAATGATGCTGCCTTTATTCTGAAGTTTGATTTGGTCTGCAAAGATTGTTGGCATCTCTTCTTTACGCATCCAACCCCAATCACCGCCTTGCAGTGCTTTAGGACCTTTTGAGTAAGTGTAGGCCATGGTGCTGAAATCTTTGCCTGAGTTCAGTTCTTCAACAAGCTCATTGGCTTGTGCTTCTAGCTCTTCTTTGGTCTGGTCATCGTTAAAACGAAGCTGGATGTGGCCAATTTTGTATTGAACCGTTGCATTGGTTTCTTGCGCTAGGATGTCTGCTAGGTTGTCGACTTCCGCTGGTAGGATATTGATTCGACGACGTACCAGAGCGTTTCGTGCTTCGCTCGCGGCAATCTCTTTTCTTACCTGTTCGCGGAACGCGTTGTAGCTCAGACCTTCTTCAGCGACAGAAGCGGTAAGTTGTTCTACGGTCTGATTGTTGTCTTTAGCGATGCCAGCGATAGCTTGATCAAGGCGGCTATCATCGATACGTACACCAATGCGTTCTGCTTCTTGAGTTTGAATGGTGTCGATGATCAGCTTCTCTAATACCTGATCCTTTAGCACTTCTTGAGAAGGCAATGTTTGTCCGCTTTTCTTAGCATTAGCACGCAGTGTTTTCATCGAGGTGTCGATGTCACTTTGTAGGATAACGCCTTCGTTTACGATGACTTTTACTTTGTCTAGCTCAACAGGAGCTGCGTGGCTTACTGAAAAAGTACAAGCCGTAGCAAGCGCGATTAGTGTGTGTTTCCACAGTGTCATGTGTTGTCCTTTCTATTTATCGGTTAAACACCAATAAACTCTAAATTAGTTATTTAAGAAGAATGGGCGGCCATACTCTAATGAGTTACCAGAGCTATCAAAGCCAGAGGTATTTGAGCCTGTGCCTGCTGCTGTACCAAAACCAACAATACCGAAGTTGATACTAAAGTTATTTTCATAAACAGGGTCTGAGTTTAGATCTGAGTAACCGCCACCTGACCAGCTTCTCAATTCGTTGCTGTAGGTGACACCTACGTACCAACAGTCATCTTTGTAACGCAGGTTAGCGAGCCACTCGATAGCAATGTTTTCATTCATATCGTGGTAGTACTGGGCGCTAGCGTACCATTTTGGAGAAAACTGATAGCCTGTCACTAAGCCTGCTTGAGAAATACCATCACGGGTGATCTCATCAATATTAGTGATGGTGTCGCCTACATTGTCTTCAATGTATTCACGGGTAACATAGCGATAGTTGGCTTGTACGAAGCCGTTCTCATCAATCCGGTATTCAACCGTGCTGTTAGCCAGTTGCATGTCGCCATCGTCGATGTCGTATTGAACGCCGCCATGGTAGAAGAGGTAGTCATCGTAGTTGAAATCGATCTCGACAGCCCATGATGAGTAGCTCGTTTGTCCCTCTTCATCAGATGAAGCGCCCGGGTTCTTGGTATTTCTATCGATGAAGAAAATCTGACCAAAAGAGATGTTGAGTCGTTCTTTGTATTCATCATCAAAGAAACGCGAAGACGCACCATAGCTTAGCTGGTTTGCTGCAGCGATACGGTCAACGCCACTATATTTACGGCTACGGAACAGGCCATAGTAGTCGGTTTGTAATAGAGTGGTATCGTATAAACCGATTTCGCTTTGATCTTGCTTAGGTACGTATAAATATTGAACCTGCGGCTCGAGAGTCTGAGTATATCCAGTCAGATAAGTCGTATCACGCTCAAGAATAATACCAGCATGAGTTCGAAACTCTGGGATCACTCGACTCGCTGTATCAGAAAGTTCTGGATTAGCCGCAAGGATAGTGCTGTCTAAATCTTGGTCATAGTAAGTACCGAGCAATCGGGCTTCCGTTGTCCAAGAACCCCAAGTGGTACTCAGTGGCACCTTAATTCCAGGTTCTACATGGACGCGAGTTGCAGACGGCTTGCTGTCTGAGTCTGTGTCAAAGCGCGAGATGTGACTGATCACATCCATCTCGACCGTATCCCAAATCAGAGGAGCGTAATAGTTGAATTTTAGCTGTGGCATTACGCGGTATGGTTGGTTCTCAGTTTCAGTTAAGACCTGAAAATCGCGTACAGCTAAAGATGCGTCCCAATTTAGTGCACGATAAGCGACTTCACCAGACTGCATTAATTGACCGTCTTCACGGTTACCTATACTAGAATCGACATCCGTAAAGTAATCAACATCACTTACCTTTGAGTAATCAACGTCAAACTTCCAAGCTTCTTTGTAGATACCATTAAACTCAAACTGGCCACCCCATCGACTGCCTTTCTCTTTGAATTTGCTATCGTTATCTAAATACTCAAATGTGACCGTACTCTGACCAAACTGGCTTAAATGGCGGAATTCATTATTTAGCTGAGTACCACGCTCAGACATGTATTTCGCTGTGGTTTGAAGGTCGTAATTCGGAGCAATGTTCCAGTAAAACGGGATTTCAGTTTCGAAACCATCGCTTGAGCCGTAAGAAAATGTTGGGTAAAGGAAACCGGTTTTACGACTCTCACCTACTGGAACCGTTAGGTATGGTAGGTAGAAAATGGGAACGTCTAATACTTCGAAGCGAGGGTTAATGAAGGTCGCACTCTCTTCGTCTTGGTCAAGCTCGATATTGGAAGCTTTTAGGCGCCAAGACTTGTCACCTGGAGGACAAGAGGTGATCGTACCATCTTCCAACTCGTAAACAGCTTTACCTGTGCGAGCAATGTATCTTGCATCACCACGGCCAGACTCACACAGCATCTGATACTGAGTATTTTCCAGCTCAAACTCATTGGTAGTGAGGTTGTTGGTCACTTTATCTGATGTGGCTTTGAACTGTCCGTCATTGAAAGTTACATTCCCCTCTGCGACAACAATATTCTCTTGCTGGTGTAAGGTAACCGTCTCGGCTTCAATGGTTTTGATGCCTTGAGTCACTTTTACAGACCCCGAGTAACTTGCTTTCTCACCGTTAACGGCTTCTAGGCGATCGGCCTCGACGTATGCCGGTGCATTAAGGTCTGAATCTTCAGATGATGCGATCAAACATTGATCTGTAGAGGGCATTTCCTGCACACTATCATCAATTGTTGTTTCAGCTTGAGTTGTCGGCACAAATAACGCAGAGCTGATCGATGCGGCTAACAAGGTGCGGGAGAAACATTGCATGAAGTTGAACTATCCTGTGTCACTAGAAGGAGGGTTGATCTAGTATCAATCCAATTAATAAAGCTTTGTCCTTATGATAAAGGAAATCTTAGCATTCAGCACCATAAGACAGCAGTACTCGAATAAAATTCATAGATAGAGAACACATAATGCAAATATTTGGCAAAATTTTGGGCGCTTTTTTTGGTTTCTTGTTTGGCGGACCTTTAGGCCTAATTTTTGGTCTATTTCTTGGTCATCAATTTGATAAAGCGCGCCGTTTGAATCAGTCAGGCTTTAACACTTCGGGGTTTGGTAGTGGGCCAAGTCAGGCTGAGAAGCAGCAAGAGTTCTTTAAAGCGGCATTCGCGGTTATGGGACATGTTGCTAAGGCGAAAGGTCAGGTGACACGTGAAGAGATCCAATTAGCATCCACAATGATGGAGCGTATGAATCTTCATGGTGAGCAGCGTATAGCCGCTCAGAATGCGTTCCGTGATGGTAAAGAGAGTGATTTCCCACTAAAAGAAACGTTGGAGCGCGTTAAGGTTTCATCGGGTGGCCGCTTTGATTTGCTGCAGTTTTTCCTTGAACTCCAAGTATCAGCAGCGTTTGCTGATGGCAGCTTGCACCCTAGTGAACGCCAAGTTTTACATAAGATAGCTCAAGGCCTTGGCTTTTCATCGGAGCAGCTAGAGCGCCGTCTACAAATGCAAGAAGCGGCTTTTCGTTTTCAACAGCAAGGTGGCAGCTTTGGCGGTGGCCACCATCAAGGACAGTCTTCCGGCTGGCAGCAGGCGACTCAACAAGATCAACTGGCGGATGCTTTTAAG
Source organism: Vibrio fortis (assembly GCF_000695685.1). GTDB lineage: Bacteria > Pseudomonadota > Gammaproteobacteria > Enterobacterales > Vibrionaceae > Vibrio > Vibrio fortis_A. Next base: position 73,413 of record NZ_JFFR01000028.1, read on the forward strand.
GTACTCGGTGTGAGTGAGTCGGCAGATGGTAAAGCGGTGAAGAAAGCCTACCGTAAGTTAATGAATGAGCACCATCCAGACAAGCTTATGGCAAAGGGCTTACCACCAGAAATGATGAACGTTGCGAAAGAGAAATCTCAGGAAATTCAAAACGCTTACGATCTAATTAAGAAGGTCAAAGGCTTCAAATAATATCAGTAGAGTCGCTCATTACAGCGGCTCTTTTTTTGTTTAAAGGAATAGATATGACAGTTGGGTATCAAGATGTTTTGGCGTTCTGGTTTGACGAATTAAGCCCTCGAGATTGGTTCAATGGTGGCAAGGAAATCGATCAGCTGATAATAGAGCGCTTTGCTGAGCTACATTCTGCGGCAGTACAAGGCGAATTGTATACATGGCGTGAAAGCGCGTTAGGTCGTCTGGCAGAAATCATAGTGTTAGACCAGTTTTCAAGAAATATTGGTCGCGATACGCCACAAGCATTCTCCGCGGACCCAATGGCGTTAGTCCTAGCCCAAGAAGCGGTGGCTGGTGGTTACGATCACCAACTCAGCGAACAACAGAAAAGCTTTTTATACATGCCTTATATGCACAGTGAGTCGTTGATGATTCATGAGAAGGCGGTCGAGCTGTTTAGTCAAACTGGGTTGGAACATAACCTCGATTTTGAGTTTAAACATAAGGTGATCATTGAAAAGTTTGGTCGCTATCCACACCGTAATCAAGTGCTTGGACGCGTTTCAACAGAAGAAGAACTGGCATTTTTACAGCAACCAGACTCTAGTTTCTAACACGCCCTAATTATTCATAAAATCAAGAGTAAGCTGTGGGTGGCTTACTCTTGAACCTTATTGAGTGCAATCAAGTTACTTTGCTTGGTTGAGCGCCCAATCATACTCGTAATCGATGTTTTTCACGTTTGATAGCGGTTGAGTGCGATACTGATTGAGGTGTTCGACGAGTTGCTCCTGAGTACCAAAATCGGCGATAAACCAGTCATAAATTGAAGAGAGTTGTAATTTATTCTTTTGCACCAAAACCCCTTTGTCACTGTTCACAAACTCACGAGCAGCCTGTTCCAGTAGTGCTTCGGTGTTTTCAGCAGTGAAAGCTTGAGTTTGAAGGTTAGGGCAACCTAAGCTGGCACAGTTGACGGCGTAATGTGTTCTAGGGTCTTGCCAAATTGGGCGTAAAATTCGGTGCTCAATATCGTTCAGTGTCAGTGCTTTACTATTAATGGTAACGACTTCGTCTCCCCACGGACCAAAACTAAACAAACCGCCGAGTTTGGTGATCGATTTGACTGGATAAGCATCTAAGATTAGCTCCACAGTGATCGCATTGTAGAGATTTACCCAGTAGGCATATTGCTCCGCTTGAGAGAATTGTCGAGGGTCAGTGTTGGCGAGTTGTTCAATATACTGCTTCAGCTGTGAGCGATCATTAGAGCTAACGGCTTGGTAGCGGATGAGATGGTTTTGTCCGTCGATAACAATATAGTTATCAAGAAACTGCTGCCAAGTAGCGTGAGAAATGGTGCCACTGTTTGACTCATTACTTTGATCCCAATATGACCATAGGTCTGATTTTGGCGCTGAAAAAGTCAATGAAGAAAAGAGTAGGCTAATAACTAGAAGTAGGTTTTTCATAAATGTTCTCCCTAATGACATCTATAAGACCTTGGCTATCCATACTTTCTTTCAACTTTTGTTAGCTTAAAGCCTAGGCATAAAAAAAGGCTGACCTAAGCCAACCTTTTGAGTGTTATCAGCAGATTCTAGCTTGCGTTAAGGTGTTACTTTAGAAAGCTAGGGATGTTTGCTTCATACGCAGAAATTTTCTCTTCGTGCTGTAGCGTTAAACCAATGTTATCTAAGCCATTTAGCAGACAATGACGACGGAATTCGTCAATCTCAAAAGAGTACTCTTTGCCGTTAGCACGAACCACGTTTGCTTCCAGGTCTACTTCAACTTCAGCACCTTCATTCGCTTCAACGAACTGGAAGATTTCATCGACTTCTTGCTCAGTTAGGCGTACTGGCACCATCTGGTTATTGATGGAGTTACCATAGAAAATGTCGGCAAAGCTCGGTGCGATCATCGCTTTGATACCGTAATCCGCTAGTGCCCAAGGCGCGTGTTCACGTGATGAACCACAACCGAAGTTTTCACGAGCCAACAAAATAGAAGCGCCTTGGTAACGTGGTGCGTTCATTACAAACTCTGGGTTTGGTTGCTGACCAGCGTCATCTAGGAAACGCCAGTCATGGAAAAGGTGTTTACCAAAGCCCAAGCGAGATACTTTTTGTAGGAACTGCTTTGGAATGATGGCATCGGTATCAACGTTCGCAGCATCTAGAGGAACGACTAAACCAGTGTGTTGTTTGAAACCTGACATGTTAAATCCTCTAAATTAAAGTTCACGAATATCGACGAAGTGGCCAGCGATCGCAGCAGCAGCGGCCATTGCCGGGCTAACTAAGTGTGTACGACCATCACGGCCTTGGCGACCTTCGAAGTTACGGTTAGACGTTGATGCACAACGCTCTTGAGGACCTAAGCGGTCATTGTTCATTGCAAGACACATTGAACAACCAGGTAGACGCCATTCAAAGCCAGCTTCTTTAAAGATTACATCCAGCCCTTCAGCTTCAGCTTGCGCTTTAACTTGTTCAGACCCAGGAACGATCAAAGCCTGTACATGAGATGCGACTTTGCGACCTTTCGCTACAGCTGCTGCAGCGCGCATGTCTTCGATGCGAGAGTTAGTACAAGAACCCACGAATACTTTATCTACGTTGTAGTCAGATAGAGACTTGCCTGCTTCTAAGCCCATGTAAGCCAATGCTTTTTCAGCCGATGCTTTTTCAACAGGGTCAGAGAAGCTGTCTGGCGATGGGATAGGAGTATCAACCGAGATAACCTGGCCTGGGTTAGTACCCCAAGTCACTTGCGGTTTGATATCTGCAGCATTTAGTGTAACAACCGCATCAAACTCTGCGTCGTCATCGGTTTTCAGTGTGTTCCAGTACTCAACAGCCGCGTCAAAATCATCACCTTGTGGCGAGAATTTACGGCCCTTGATGTATTCGTATGTGGTTTCGTCAGGAGCGATAAGACCCGCTTTGGCACCTAGTTCGATAGCCATGTTACAAACCGTCATACGACCTTCCATCGTAAGATCGGTAATGGCTTCACCACAGAACTCAACAACATAGCCTGTACCGCCAGCAGCCGTTGTTTCACCGATGATCGCCAATACGATATCTTTAGCGGTAATGCCTGGAGCGACTTTGCCTTTTACTTCGATTTTCATGGTCTTAGCGCGCGCTTGTTTTAGCGTTTGAGTTGCTAGCACGTGCTCTACTTCTGAAGTACCGATACCAAAGGCTAGTGAACCAAATGCGCCGTGTGTCGCTGTGTGCGAGTCACCACAAACGATGGTCATACCCGGTAGCGTAATACCAAGTTCAGGACCCATTACGTGCACAATACCTTGGTATTTGTGGTTCAAATCGTAAAGTGTAACGCCAAACTCTTCACAGTTTTTCGATAGAGTTTCCATCTGGATACGAGCCATCTCACCTGATGCATTGATGTCTTTGGTTTGAGTCGAAACGTTGTGATCCATAGTCGCGAAAGTCTTACCAACTTGGCGAACTTTACGTCCCTTTTCACGAAGGCCATCAAAGGCTTGCGGTGATGTTACTTCGTGTACTAGGTGGCGATCGATGTATAGGATTGGGTTTTCACCCTCAGCTGCAACGGCAACGTGCGCGTCGTAGACTTTTTCGTATAAGGTTTTGGCTTGCTGGTTTGTAGACATAGCTTGTTCTTCCTTGGGAGCATTAATCCCAGTACTTATTTCAGCTCACCGCTTTGCAGTCAGTGAGCCGATATTGTTCTTATAGAGTGTTACGTGATCTTAAGCTTCTAGAATGTACTGTGCGATCTTATCGCCCATCTCTGAAGTGGTTAGTGCTGGTTTGTCGCCAGCAAGATCAGCGGTTAGTTCACCTGCAGATAGTGCTTTTGAAACTGCCGTCTCAATCGCTTGTGCTGCCTCTTCTTCACCTAAGCTGTAACGCAGCATTAATGCCGCAGACAGGATTTGAGCGACTGGGTTTGCGATGTTTTTGCCTGCGATGTCAGGTGCACTGCCGCCTGCTGGCTCGTATAGACCAAAGTTACTCTCGTTTAAGCTAGCAGAAGGCAGCATACCCATAGAGCCAGTGATCATTGCGCACTCATCTGAGATGATGTCACCAAAGATGTTCGAACAAAGCATCACGTCAAATTGAGACGGGTCTTTGATAAGCTGCATCGTCGCGTTATCAATGTACATGTGGTTTAGTGTTACGTCTGGGTAATCTTTTGCTACTTCTTCTACAACTTCACGCCACAAGATAGAGCTTTGTAGAACGTTCGCTTTGTCAATTGAGTAGACATTCTTGTTACGGAGACGAGCAGATTCAAAAGCGATTTTAGCGATACGTTCAATCTCGTAGCGGTGGTAAACCTCAGTATCGAATGCTTTTTCATTTGCGCCTTCGCCTTCACGACCTTTTGGTTGACCGAAGTAAATACCACCCGTTAATTCACGAACAACGACGATGTCGAAGCCGCGATCAGAGATGTCTGCACGAAGTGGTGAGAATGACTCTAGACCTTTGTGGATCTGTGCTGGGCGTAGGTTACAGAACAGTTGGAAGTGCTTACGTAGAGGAAGTAGGGCACCACGCTCTGGTTGGTCGTTTGGTGGAAGGTGTTCCCACTTAGGGCCACCGACAGAGCCGAACAATACAGCGTCAGACTCTTCACACCCTTTAACTGTTGACTCCGGTAGTGGGCAACTGTGGTTATCGATCGCGATACCGCCGACATCATACTCTTCACGTGCAAAGCTAATTGCATGTTTCTTTTCAATAGCGTCTAACACTTTATGTGCTTGTTGCATTACTTCTGGGCCGATGCCATCGCCAGGTAGTACGGCAATTTTGTATGATTTGTCAGTCATGTTAATCCTTTAATTTCTTCGTGCTTGGAGGAGCGTTAATTTGTTTCCTAGCTCTCCTATATTAAGAGAGCCAGAGAGTGATTCTGTTTATACGGTTTCGATTCGTTGCTGTTTCATTTCAGCAATCGTGTCTGCACGTTGAATGCTATTGATAACATGCAGTAGCGCTTGGCCAGATGCTTCTACGATATCGGTTGAAACGCCGGTACCGTGGTATTTGCGACCTTTGTAGTTAGCGATGATGTCGGCTTGACCCAAGCCATCTTCACCTTCACCTTTTGCCGTTAGGTCGAACTTGTCTAGTACGATTTCGTAGCCAGTCAAACGGTAGATACATTGGTATAGCGCATCAACAGGGCCATTACCGACTGCCGCTTCACACTTCTCTTCATCACCACATTGCAGCTTGATGCTGGTGGTCGACATAACACTGCCAGATTGAACACTTAGGTAGTTCAACTTGTAGAAGTCATCTTCGTCGCGAAGGTTTGCGAAGTGCATCAAAGCTTCTAAGTCGTAATCGAATACTTGGCCCTTGCGGTCTGCTAGCTTCAAGAAATCTTCGTACAATGAATCTAGGTTGTACTCGTTTTCTTGGTAACCCATCGCATCCATGTGGCTCTTAACGGCTGCACGGCCACTGCGGCTGGTTAGGTTTAGCGCTTTATCTTTAAGACCAATCGACTCTGGAGTCATGATCTCATAGGTATTTTTGTTCTTAAGCATGCCGTCTTGGTGGATACCTGAAGAGTGGCTAAAGGCGTTCGCACCGACAATGGCTTTGTTGTCTTGGATTGGCATGTGGCATAGCTGGCTCACTAGTTTACTGGTGCGGTGGATCTCTTCATGTTTAAGACCTGTATGAACACCTAGTAACTCTTGGCGTGTCTTGATGATCATTGCGATCTCTTCAAGAGAACAGTTACCCGCACGCTCACCAATACCATTGATAGTACCTTCGACCTGACGAGCACCCGCTTGAACCGCAGCAATAGAGTTTGCGACTGACATACCTAGATCATCGTGACAGTGAACAGAGATGATTGCTTTGTCGATGTTTGGTACACGGTTGAACAATGTTTGGATAATGCCACCGAACTCATTTGGCACTGTGTAGCCCACTGTGTCTGGAATGTTGATGGTTTTCGCGCCTGCATCAATCGCGGCTTCTACCATGCGACATAGGTTGTCAATTGGCGTACGACCTGCATCTTCACAAGAGAATTCAACATCATCAGTGTAGTTACGAGCGTGTTTTACCGCTTTAACACCCATCTCAACCACGTCGTCGTAGCTGCGACGAAGTTTGTCTTGCACGTGAACTGTAGAAGTTGAGATAAAGGTATGAATACGAAATGCTTCAGCAACTTTTAAAGCCTCCGCAGCTGCATCAATATCTTTGGCAACGGCACGAGAAAGGGCACAAATACGGCTGTTTTTGATGTTCTTTGCGATGGTTTGCACTGATTCAAAATCACCCGGAGATGAAACTGGGAAACCAGCCTCGATAACGTCCACACCGAGTCTTTCAAGTGCATAAGCAATTTGTAACTTCTCTTTTACTGTCAGGCTTGCAGCTAGTGCCTGCTCGCCGTCTCGTAAAGTCGTATCAAAAATTATCACTTGATCGTTCATGGGTGCTTCCTTATATCGATATCGTATCGATTGCTATCCAAAATATTATTGAGAATGATGTTCTTTTAATGAGCTTAGTTACAAAAAAACCCGCTTAGCGCGGGTTTTAATATTTGTGCAGTTCTTGACCCACAACTTACCCACGCGATTGGTTCACGATAAGGAGAAGTTTCAGCAGTCGAGAAAAAGAAAACGTCATGGCACAAATATCCGTAAATAAACTGTTAACACCATATTTACCGTAATTTATTCTGAGCGTCAAACGTGAAAATCCAATATCGGCGTGCATTGTGAGCTTTTTCATTTTGTTTGTGCTGTTTTTTGTTTGCTTATTGGTGTTTTGTTTTGCTTATTTGCTTTCGGGTTGCGCGGTTAGTTTATCGTTTGCATGATGTTTAGGTTATAACTTTGTACTAAATCTTTTTTACCGAGTGAATGACGGGAAAATAATTCAGGCTCAAATTTAATTAATCACTTGATTAAATAGTGAGTAATTATTCTTCACCACCTGTTGGAATATCACCCTATAATTAATCGTGTGATTAATTATAGGGTGACTATAGAGTGGGACGAAAAGTTGGACGACCGCAGAAGAATCGAGAGGTTCGGCAACTCTTGATTGAACATGCCCGGGATCTGTTTGTCGTGCAGCCTTATGACAAGGTATCAACTCGGCTCGTCGCTGAGAGGGCTGGTGTGAACATTGCGATGATTCGCTACTACTTTGGCAATAAGGCGGGTCTGTTTGAAGCAATGTTGCGTGAGACTCTGCGGCCAATGCAACTGCAGATGCAAAAGCTCATTGATGAGAGTAACCACGATAACTTTCTCGATCTTATGCGCACCTACTATAAAGAGATGGCTAAGGTACCAAAGTTCCCTCGCTTAGTGACTCAGGTGATGAATATGCCCCCCTCAGAGGTTCAGCGAGAGCTGCTTGAGAAGGTGTTTATTGATATCGCTAAACCTGCCCAAGATGTGATATTTGAGAAGCTGATTGACCATGGTGTGCTGAGAAAAGATATGGATCCTAAGTTATGTCGGATTTCGTATATCAGCTTAATGGTATTTCCTTTTATCGCACCACCACCACTGCTGGCGCTGCATGGCATTGAGTTAAATGAAGACTTTCTTAACCGTCTGATTGAACACAATATTCAACTAATGAGTGAGGGCTTTGTAAATCCAACAAGCTCCTCAAAACTTCAGGACTAAACAGAATGAAAATAGGGAAAAAGTGGCTGTTCTTTCCAGCATTAGCGATAGGTATTGTCGGCTTAGTTGTGGCGATTAACTTCAAGCCAGACCTTCCAACCAAACCTGCTGGCGATCGAGCCCGCTTGGTAGAGGTGCAAGAACTAGAGCTTCAGTCTATGGCTCCTTTAGCGATTGGTTTTGGCAAAGTGGTGCCTAAAGTTGAGTGGAAAGCGATCGCGGAAGTTACAGGTAAGATCGTCTATCGTCACCCTGAATTAGAGAAGGGAAAAGTGATCCCTGCTGGTACCGAGGTGCTCAAGATTGATCCTCTCGACTATGAACTCAAATTGACGCAAGCTCAGGCCGACCTTAAATCTTCTCAAACCTCTTTGGCTAAGTTGAATCAAGAAGAGCAGAACCTAAACCAAACATTAAAGATCGAGAAAAACCGTTTGGTGATCAGTAATAAAGAGCTTAAGCGTAAACAAGATCTTCGCAAGAAAGGTTTAACCTCTCAGTCTGATGTCGATCTGCAAGAGCAGAGTGCGCTTTCGCAGCGCAAACTGGTACTCGATATAGAGAACCAAATCGCGTTAATGCCAGACGAGAAGAGAGTCGCTGAGGCGGTGATCAAAGTGAATGTTTCTAAGGTAAGGGAAGCAGAGCGATCTTTGGAAAAAACCACCATTACTCTGCCAAAAGCAATGCGTATCGCTCAGGTTGATATAGAGACCAACCAAGTGGTCAATCTTCAACAAACCATGTTCATTGCTCACGGTATTGATGTGATGGAGGTCGAAGCGCAGCTTTCAATTCACGATATGCAGACATTGGCTTCGAGCTTAGGTGAATTCACCCGTGATGAGTCTGGTATTCCTAATACCGACACCTCAGAAATCTCCGCCACTATTGAACTTAATAGCGGTAACTTGAATGCTGCGTGGCCTGCGCGGGTGGCACGTATCAGTGAAACCGTTGATGAAAACCAAGCAACAGCGGGTGTGATATTAGAAATTAAGCAAGACTACGCACAACTTGAGCCAAGTAGTCTGCCACCTTTAGTAAACGGCATGTTCGTTAAAGCCCTGATTGAAGGTGCATCTAACCTTGCTTGGGTTGTACCAGAGCGAGCACTGCATGGCGATACCCTTTACTTAATGGATAGCGAGCAGCGCTTAAGTATGGTTCAGGTGGAAGTTCTGTATCGCCGTGATAATCAGGTCGTGGTTCGTGGAGATCTCAAACAGGGTGACAAGCTGATCCTCAATGATGTACTTCCCGCTATAGAGGGAATGCTACTGAGAGAGACCGGTGATGACTCGACCTCGATGCAGGAGAGCGATTCATGATTAAGTTTTTCTCTCGACACCCAACAGCAGCCAATCTGCTCATGTTGGGGTTGTTGGTGCTGGGTTTGAGCTCGCTCTCCAACATTAAGCGAGAAACCTTTCCTGAGTACGATCCTCCATACATCATGGCGGGCATTGTTTACCCTGGCGCTTCACCACAAGAGGTGGAGGAGAGCTTATGTATTCGTATGGAAGACGCCGTTGATGGTTTGGCGAATATCGAAGAAACCCAGTGTGAAGCCATTGAAGGTAGTGCGCGACTGATCCTCAAGCTCAATGAGAAAGCGGATATTGGCCGTATGCTGGTGGACGTACAGACTCAGATTGATTCGATTAACGACTTCCCTTCAGAGATTGAATCCCCAGTTGTTCAAGAGCTTGATTGGAATGAGCCCGTGGTTGATGTGGCAATCACTGCAGATACTACATGGCCCGAACTCAAAGCCTATGCTGAGCAGTTAAAGCGTACCATGAAGCTCGACTATGATGTCTCGCTGGTAGAAGTCAGTGGCTTTTCTGATCATCAATATCGTGTTGAGCTGGATACCCAAGCAATTCGTCAATTGGGGTTAACGGTTAATGACATCGCAGAGCAGATTGGGCGTCAGAACGTTAAGCTGCCAAGTGGTAATGTTGAAACACCTGACAAGAACTTTCTGATCCGTTTTGATGAGCGTCGAGTGACTCCACTAGAACTCGAAAGCATCGTGGTTGGCTCGGCGCCTAACGGTTCTGTGATTCGCTTGCGAGACATTGCAGTCATCACAGACCGATTTGAACTGGATGAGCAAAAGGTACTGTTTGATGGAAAGCCATCGGCTCTGCTTAAAGTTAGTAAGAACAAAGAAGATGATGCGCTGCGTATCAAAGAGCGCGTGACTCAATTTGTAGAAGACCAAAGTGCGATAGCTCCTGATGGCGTAACGCTGCAAATGACCAATGACCTCTCTTCTGTATTGTGGGACCGTCTGACTATGATGGTGCGTAACGGTTGGCAAGGGATCGTGTTGGTGTTTGCGACGATGTGGTTGTTCTTCAGTTTACGTTACTCATTCTGGGTTGCCGCAGGCCTGCCGGTTGCCTTTCTAGGTGGCCTGTTCTTGATGGCGAACCTTGGGTTATCTATCAACATCATGTCGCTTGTTGGTTTGTTGATGGCCATCGGTATCATGATGGATGACGCCATCGTGATCGCTGAATCGATAGCCTCACATCTCGATCGGGGGCAGAAGGTCGATGATGCTGTCTACAACGGGGTGAAAAAAGTTCTGCCTGGCGTGCTCTCCTCGTTCTTAACGACTGTGTGTATTTTTGGCAGTCTGTTGTTCTTAGACGGTGAGATGGGGGCGGTGCTTAAAGCGGTACCTCAAGTCTTGATCTTAGTACTCTCGTTGAGCTTGATTGAAGCCTTCTTGATTCTGCCCAACCACCTATCGCACTCGCTGCATAAAGAGAAACAAGAGAAACCGGCGCTACGCTTTAAAGTTGTGCTATTGGAAAAATTTGAAAACTTCCGTAATACCACTTTGATGAGCATGGTGGAGCGCGTTGTCTCGTTTCGATATGCCTTTATGGGAGGCGTAGTGAGTTTGCTGCTCCTTGCTATCGCTTTGATTGCAGGTGGTATCGTTAAATTCCAGCCTTTCCCTGAATTGGATGGCGACATTGCTGAGGCTCGCGTGATTTTGCCGCCGGGTGCATCGCTAGCGCAAACTGAACGAGTCGTGGAGCATATAGTCTCTTCTGCTGAGCGTTTGAACGTGCAATGGAGTGATGAAGTTGAGGGTGGTAACACCTTAGTTGAGCACATTACCAGTCAGTTTAATGCCAATGCGGATGCCAATGAATCAGGTCCACATTTAGCGACGGTGCGTTTGGACTTGCGTGGAGCTGAGAGCAGAAACACGGTCATCGATGACTTTATTGATGCTTGGCGTGATGACGTGGGTGAATTGGCCGATCCGATTTCTCTGGTGTTCAAGCAGCCGACGGTGGGACCGGGTGGGCGAGCGATTGAAATTCGAGCCAAACATGATGATCTGCAAGCGCTGAAAGCGGCTTCGATTGATATCCAAGAGTATTTGAACCAGTTTGATGGTGTGCATGGCGTGCTTGATGACATGCGAATGGGTAAAGAGGAGATCTTAGTTAAGCTAAGACCGGGGGCGGAGACATACAACGTCAACGGACAGATGATCGCGTCTCAACTGCGTGCTGCGTTCTTTGGTCAAACTGCGGATGAGATTCAGGTGGGTGTTGAGAACATCTCAATCGAAGTGCGTTTGGACAAGCAGCAAGCGGGCGATGTACAGCAGCTGGCTAACTTCCCAATCATTACCTCAGACGGTAGCCAGATTCCTCTAGCGACATTAGCGACGCTCGATTTTCAGCGAAACTATGTGCGAATCCAGCGTATTGATGGCCTGCGCACCATCAGTATCTTCGGTGATGTGAACAATAAAAAAGCCAGCTCGTCGGCCATCTTGGCGCAGTTCCAGCGCGATGAAGCGCCTAAGTTGCTAAAGAAATACCCTGGACTGCGTTTTGATTTTGAGGGTGAGGCGAAAGATGCGGCGAAGACTGGTGCCTCTATGGGTAAGGGCTTCTTACTGGGTTTGTTTGGCGTCTTTACCATATTGAGTTATCAGTTCCGCAGTTACCTAGAACCTTTCGTGGTGATGCTGGCGATACCTTTAGCCTTTATCGGTGTTGTGGTCGGGCACTGGCTGTTGGGGCACTCCCTGAGTATGCCGAGTATGATGGGCTTTGTTTCATTAGCTGGGATCGTGGTTAACGACTCGATACTCTTGGTGCAATACATCCGGCACCATGTGGATGAGGGAGATAGCGTGCATGACTCTGTAGTGAAAGCGAGTCGTGAACGTTTCCGTGCCGTGTTCTTAACTTCGATGACTACTGCGGCAGGTCTGTTGCCACTACTCACTGAAACCAGCTTGCAGGCTCAGGTCATACAGCCGCTAGTGATCTCGATTGTGTTTGGTATCTTCGCTTCGACATTACTTGTGTTGTTTATGATCCCTGCAGCCTACGCGATTTTGGCTGATTTTGGATTGGTTAAGAAGCATGAGCCCCTCACTGTTTAGTTAGTAGGGCGTGAACATCAAAAGCGGCGTTTGAGCCGCTTTTCTTTTGCCTACAATTCACTGCAATGATGAATCAGCATCTGGATGAAATGTTCATTTTTTATCCGCAAAATCGTCACCATATTGTCATTTCCAACTTCTAACGTAATCCCAAAGCAATGATAAGAGCTGAGGGAACACATGAGAACGATAGAACCAATTGTCCGCTGGGATGTGGCATTTTCTATGTTTTGCTTGAAGAGTCGATATAGCAAGCAAACCGCGCAGATCAGTAAAGCCATTTCCCATACTGGGGACGGGCACCTATACCTTTTGTTTGCAATAGCTGCACTGTTCTTAGATGAGCAAAGCGGCAAGGCGTTTCTTATGGTGGGTTTGGTGGCATTTGCCATTGAGCTCCCTATCTATTGGCTTGCAAAAAATACTATCAAGCGCCGTCGTCCTGCTGAGTTTTCCTCTTTCCTACATTCTTACATCGTGCCTTCAGATAAATACAGCCTGCCCTCGGGGCATTCGGCCGCAGCTTTTGTTATGGCCACCGTCATTGGGCACTTTTATCCGCAGGTTTACTTATTGAGCCTAGTTTGGGCAGGTCTGATCGCTGGTTCACGTATCTTGCTGGGGGTTCACTTTCTTACCGATGTGCTGATCGGTGCGGCACTTGGTATTGCTTGCGCGAATCTTGCGCTCAATGGACTGCTTTAGTTTTACAGATACTTCCTCCAATTCGAGAGTCTAAAAAAGGACCGAATATGAAAATACTCTATGGTGTACAAGGCACTGGCAACGGTCATATTGCGCGTGCTCGTGCAATGGCGAACGCTCTGAAAGCGAAGAATGTGGATGTTGACTTCTTATTCTCTGGTCGTGACGGGGATAAGTATTTTTCGATGGAAGCATTTGGTGATTACCAAACTCGCCATGGTTTAACCTTCTTCAGTGAGCAGGGGCAAGTGAAGTATGGCAAAACCTTCCTCAAGAATAGCCTGCTGCGTTTTCGTCGTGAAATCGCTGAATTGGATCTCTCGCATTACGACTTGGTCTTGAATGACTTTGAGCCAGTGTCGGCCTGGGCGGCTAAAAAACAAAAGGTACCGTGTATCGGTATTAGCCATCAGAATGCGTTTCGCTTCGATGTGCCCAAGAAGGGGGGGAACTGGATAGAGCACTCAGTGATACAGCACTTCGCTCCGACGGAGCACTATATTGGATTGCACTGGTATCATTTTGAACAGCCAATCTTACCCCCGATTGTTCATACTTTGTCTGGCCGTGAAAAAGCGTCATGTGCAGAAGGGAGCACAGACTTCAGCCTAGTTTATCTGCCGTTTGAAGATTTGGATGATGTGACGGATCTTTTGATTAAGTTCATCTCGCATCAGTTTGTCTGCTATCACCCAGATATCATCGAGCAGCGCACTGTTGAGAATATCGTATTCAAGCCACTCAGCCATGATGGTTTCCAAATTGACCTTCATGCATGCTCTGGCGTGATTGCCAATGGTGGCTTTGAGTTGCCCTCCGAAGCGATGACTTTAGGAAAGAAGTTACTACTTAAACCTCTTGCTGGCCAATTCGAGCAACAGAGTAATGTGGCAACTCTAGAGGCTTTAGGTTTGGCTCAGATGATGAGCTTCCTTGACCCTGCAGCCTTGCGCAGTTGGCTAGGAGAGAAACAAGCGGAAATGGTCTCTTATCCAGACGTGGCGAGTGCGATCGTTGAGTGGATTTTGGCGAAAGATTGGCACTGTCAGGAGCAACTAAGAAGGCAGTTATGGGAGAAGGTCGACTTCCCTAGTTACGCTTCTATCACTTGATTCATAGGTGAGGTTTTTGAATGCCTTGCACTATCAATTCATTGGCTCAATCATTTGTAACAAATGTAACTGAATGATTGAGCTGTCAAATAAGTCGTAAGAAAATCCCAAAATGCGCCATTTTATGTTTTTTTATAAATCCATAAGTGCATGATATTAAATTAATAATTATTCATTGAGGTAAAATAAAATTATTCTTTATCAATCTTGTTGGTAGCGTTCGATTGATTGGTTAATAGTAGATGTTATCCGAAACACATCGGCCAGATAAATATAAGAACTAGTGGTTATCTATTCCCACACTATTACAAATTTAACGCTGTCATACCGACAAGAGGCAACTTGAATGTTAGAGAAAAAAGACGCAATGAGTGCTATTGCAAGCTACAGAATGGAAAGCACACTTCGTGGAGTAGACCTAAACCTATTGACTGTTTTTGATGCTGTAATGCAAGAGCAAAACATTACCCGTGCAGCGCACAACTTGGGTATGTCTCAGCCTGCAGTAAGTAATGCTGTAGCACGTCTAAAAGTGATGTTTAACGACGAGCTATTTATGCGTCAGGGTCGTGGTATTCAACCGACTCAACGTGCACGTCAACTGTTTGGTCCAATCCGCCAAGCACTGCAACTAGTACGCAATGAACTACCAAGTTCTGTATTCTCTCCAGAGTCGTCTTCTCGTCTATTCAAGTTGGCGATCTGCAGCCCTTGTGACATGCGTTTTGCACCTAAGATCATGTCGACTATCAATGAGCTTGCACCAAGTGTTCAACTACACATGGACGCTGAGTTCGACCGTCAACTGTCTGAGCGCATGCGCTACCAAGAGATCGACTTCGTTATCGATTACGCTCGCTTCGATGAGCAAGGCTTCTCAAGCACAGAGATCTTCCAAGATGAGCTAGTGGTTGTTGCTTCAGCTTCACACCCACGTATCAACGGTTCAGTAACGGCGGCTGAGCTTCTAGAAGAGAAGCACGCGAAACTGTCTCGCATTCACGGTCAGCGCAGCTTCTCTGAGCAAGCATACCGCGACCTAGACTGCACGCCTTACTATGAAGGAACTAGCCTAAGCAACGTGCTATACGTTGTTGGTCAATCTGAACTTGTAACGATTGCACCTCGTTGGATGGTTGAGCATGCAGCAAATAAAGAGCAGCTACAGATTCTAGATTTCCCATTCGATAATGCGGCAATCTCAGGCTTCCTAAGCTGGCACGAATCAAGCGAGAAAGACAAAGGACACATTTGGTTACGAGATCAACTAATGATGATCTGTGGCGAAGTTGTAGCACTTAACTAATCGCTGAAAACCTTGATTTATAAGCCCTGAGCTAGTTTGTTAGTTCGGGGCTTTTTTGTACCAGAACGCCGAACTTCGTTCATTTTTTAGAGTTAAGTTTACTATTACTGATAACTTTGAGCTCCATCAGTTGCCTTTTCCATGATCAGAGGTACACTTGTGCGCTCAAAAAAGCTTACAGGTGTAAGCCAAAGGTAAAGAGATGGCCAATTTAGATTTTCATATCGTAAAACGACTTCGCGAGCAGATTGCTCAGGGCGGCAACCGCACGGCTTTAAAGCATAAAGTTAATGATGTTTGGCAAGGCATTAGCTGGCAGCAATTTGGTGAACAGATTGATCAGCTGTCACTCGCACTATTGGCTCAAGGACTGAGAATCCAAGACAAGATCGGTATCTACTCAAATAACATGCCTCAATGGACTGTGGCAGACTTTGCAGCCCTGCAAGCTCGTCTTGTAACTGTGCCGATTTACCCAACGAACACTGCGGCGCAGTCTTCCTACATTATTCAAAACGCAGACGTTAAAGTGCTTTTTGTTGGCGAACAGCCACAGTTTGATGCAGCAATCAGCCTATTTGACGAATGTGAGCAGCTTGAAATCATCGTTGCGATGTCAGATGACATTGATACTCAAGGCTATGACTTTGCTATCTCTTGGCAAGAGTTCATCGAGCGCGGTCAACAGGCTCAGCAAACGGAATTGGACGTTCGTCTTGCTGATGCGAATATGGATGATCTGCTTACTCTTATCTATACCTCTGGTACGACTGGCCAACCGAAAGGTGTAATGCTGGACTACGCTAACATCGGCTCTCAACTAGAAGGCCATGACGAGCGCTTAAGCCTAAGCAAAGATGATGTTTCCCTCTGTTTCTTACCGCTATCTCACGTATTTGAACGCGCATGGACTTTCTATGTCCTTTATAAAGGCGCAACTAACTGTTACCTGCAAGACACAATGCAGGTGCGTGATGCTCTAAGCGATGTGAAGCCAACCGTAATGTGTGCGGTTCCACGTTTCTACGAGAAGATCTTCTCAGCCATCCACGAGAAAGTATCCAAAGCACCACTGATTCGTAAGGTCCTCTTTACTTGGGCTGTTAACATGGGCGCTAAATTGGCAGCTTGTCATCAAGAGGGTCGGACACCTTCTCTAATGTTGAAGAAGAGCCATGCATTAGCAGATAAATTGGTGTTATCTAAGCTACGCGCTCTACTTGGTGGAAACATCAACTTTATGCCATGTGGTGGTGCGAAGCTTGATGAAACTATCGGTCGCTTTTTCCACGCAATTGGCATCAATGTGAAGCTTGGTTATGGCATGACAGAAACCACAGCAACGGTTTCATGTTGGGACGATCGCTGTTTCAACCCGGACTCAATCGGTATGTCTATGCCGGGCGCGGAAGTAAAAATTGGCGAACAGAACGAAATCTTAGTTCGTGGCCCAATGGTGATGCGCGGCTACTATAAAATGCCAGAAGAAACAGCTAAGACTTTTGACGAGCACGGTTTCTTGAAAACGGGTGATGCGGGTCACTTCGATGAGAACGGTAACCTATTCATTACCGACCGTATTAAAGAGCTGATGAAAACCTCTGGCGGTAAATACATTGCCCCACAAGTGGTTGAAGGTGCTATCGGTAAAGACCACTTTATTGAGCAGATTGCCGTGATTGCTGATACTCGTAAATTTGTTTCTGCATTGATCGTCCCTTGTTATGACTCTCTGGAAGAGTACGCGAAAGAGCTCAACATCAAGTACCACGACCGTGTTGAGTTGATTAAGCATCACCAGATTGTTGAGATGCTAGAAAAACGCGTTAATGACCTTCAACAAGAGCTGGCTAAGTTTGAGCAAGTGAAGAAATTCAAACTGTTACCAAAAGCCTTCTCTATGGATGCTGGTGAACTGACACCGACTCAGAAACTGCGTCGTAAAGTGATTAACGATAAGTATCAAGACGAAATCGAAGAAATGTACACTGAAAAGCCGAAAGATAAGTAATTTTATCTAAGTTAACTTTTTAGTTGTTTAAAAATCCCCCTAGTCGTACATGGTGACGATTAGGGGGATTTTTTACGTCACGACATCAGGTAAATGTGCGTGAGAGCACATCTAGAGCGTGGTATTCACACTGAAAAAAGATGGATTGTGAAATATTTAGAGTTTTTTTAGTAGCTACTATTGGTGAATTGTTCTGCTTTGAAAGTTCTGGGTGGTGTTAGATGAGGTTTTCTTTCTAAAACATGGTTATATCGAATTATTGACTGTAGAAGGGTGTTAGACCCGATGATAATAAAACGTTACAGTTGTTTCGTACCACTGCTTATTGTTATCACGACGAGCAGTCATAGCCGAAAAAGTGGAAGTATTTCGAATTAGGCTACGAATAAGACCTAGACTATGTAAAAACCAGCCCCTTCGGCTTACCCAACTGAAGGAAACTGGTAAGGAGAGCAATATGACAACTAAGCCAGAGTGCGCCCAATTATCCGGCGCGGAAATGGTAGTTCAGTCCCTAATTGAAGAAGGGGTTGAGCAGATCTTTGGTTATCCAGGCGGTTCCGTTTTGGATATCTACGATGCCCTACACGCAAAAACAGACAAGATTAAACACGTATTAGTGCGCCACGAGCAAGCAGCGACGCATATGGCCGATGGCTACACGCGTTCAACTGGTAAGCCTGGTGTAGTACTAGTATGTTCAGGTCCTGGCGCGACTAATACCGTAACGGGTATTGCGACAGCGTACATGGACTCGATTCCAATGATCGTTATTTCGGGTAACGTACCGAACAACTTGATTGGTAATGACGCATTCCAAGAGTGTGATATCGTAGGTGTATCTCGTCCAATCGTAAAACACAGCTTCTTAGTAAAGAAAGCTGAAGACATCCCAGAGATCGTAAAAAAGGCCTTTTATATTTCGACCACAGGTCGACCTGGCCCAGTTGTGATTGACCTTCCTAAAGATGTACTTAATCCACAAATTAAGCTGCCGTACGAATACCCAGAAACGATCAAAATGCGTTCGTACAACCCAACGGTAACAGGCCACAAAGGACAAATTAAGAAAGCACTTAAGGCACTTCTAGAAGCGAAGAAGCCGGTTCTTTATGTTGGTGGTGGTGCGGTTATCTCGGAAGCTGATAAACAGTTGCTTAAGCTTGCCGAGGCACTAAATCTACCTGTTGTTAGTACACTTATGGGATTGGGTGCCTTCCCGGGCACGCATAAAAACTCGCTAGGCATGCTTGGTATGCACGGCTTATACGAAGCCAATATGGCAATGCATAACGCAGACCTTATTTTTGGTGTTGGTGTTCGTTTTGATGATCGTACGACCAATAACCTAGAGAAGTACTGTCCAAACGCGAAGATCATGCACATCGATATCGATCCATCATCGATCTCTAAGAACGTGAAAGTGGATCTACCGATCGTAGGCTCTGCTGAGCGCGTGCTTGAGAGCATGGTGAACCTGCTTATTGAGCAAGGTGGAACCAACGATGCAGAAGCCTTGGATGCATGGTGGGCAGAAATTAAAGTATGGCAAGACCGTAAGTGTCTCGCTTACGATAAATCGCCTGAGCGCATCAAACCTCAACAGGTTATCGAAACTCTACACAAAGTGACCAATGGCGATGCGTATGTTGCTTCTGATGTTGGTCAGCACCAAATGTTTGCCGCGCTTTACTATCCATTTAATAAACCACGCCGTTGGATCAATTCTGGTGGCCTTGGCACCATGGGCTTTGGTTTACCTGCGGGTATGGGCGTTAAGTTCGCTAAACCGGATGAAGAAGTGGTCGTTGTAACAGGCGATGGCAGTATTCAGATGAATATCCAAGAGCTGTCAACGGCACTGCAATACAACATCCCGGTGAAGATCATTAATTTGAATAACCGTTTCTTAGGCATGGTAAAACAGTGGCAAGACATTGTTTACCAAGGTCGTCACTCAAACTCATACATGGACTCTGTGCCAGACTTTGCGGCTATCGCGGAAGCGTATGGTCACGTAGGTATGCGTATCTCTTCTCCTGATGAACTTGAATCAGGCTTAGAGAAAGCACTGGCAATGAAAGACCGCCTGGTATTCGTCGACATTAGTGTTGATGATACAGAGCACGTATACCCAATGCAGATTAAAGGCGAGGGTATGGATAACATGTGGCTAAGCAAAACGGAGAGAACATAGTATGAGACACATTATTTCGCTATTAATGGAAAACCAACCAGGTGCCTTGTCTCGAGTGGTTGGCTTGTTTTCTCAACGTGGTTACAACATTGAATCGCTGAACGTGTCGCCGACAGATGATCCGACGCTTTCACGTCTGAACGTAACGACCAACTCAGATGAGATGCAACTAGAGCAGATCCAGAAGCAACTGCATAAGCTGATTGATGTGCTTAAAGTTCAAGAAGTATCAGAGCTTGATCATATTGAGCGTGAGCTACTAATGGTTAAGGTTCGCGCGAGCGGTTTTGCGCGTGCAGAGGTTAAACGTACTGCTGATATCTTCCGTGGTCAGATCGTTGACGTAACCGCCTCTCAATACACAGTGCAGATGGCAGGCACCAGTGAGAAGCTCGATGCGTTTATTCAAGCATTATCAGAAGTAACGGAAGTGCTTGAAGTGGCACGCAGCGGCGTGGTTGGTATTGCTCGAGGAGAGCGCTCTCTAAAAGCTTAAGAAAATTGTATGATAGAAAGCCGCATTAAGTGCGGCTTTTTTATTTTGTTAATTTATAACAATGATATAATTCTCGCCATATTTACCCTATTTTGAGCAATTAATGAGAAATAAAAAAACAATCGCCACGCTTCTCGTTATTTGCGTCACCTTTTGTGCAGCTATCGCTCTGTACTACCAGCAACGCTATCAAGACGTCAAAAAGCAGAGTTATCAACGCACTGCAAAACAGGCTCTTCATCAACTTGTGTACGCCGAGCGCGACTACAATGTGTTGAAAGACCAATTGGTCTCTATGATGCAACTACTCAGCCACAGTCAAAGCTTGGTTGATTTTGCGACATCTCCTTCTGTTGAAAATAAGAACCTGCTGGAAGAGGTTTGGCAGTCGGTACTGGTCAATCAAAGATGGTATACCCAGATTCATCTGTTGGATATTGATGGCCATGAGAAGGTCAGAGTCAATTACTCCTCAAGAACAGGTGTTGTTACGCTGCCGAACGAGCTCCAAGATAAATCCAATTACGGTTATTTTCACTATGCGCAGACCCTGGATGCTGAAGAGATTGGCGGGTGGGGTATTGAGCTGGAATCCGAATATGGTGAGCTGACTTATCCATATACTCCCGTATTGAGAGTGATCACGCCTGTACAAACACCAGAGCGTCGCGTCGGCTACTTAGTGATAAACCTCGATGTATGGGGATTAGCGTCACGCTTAAACTTCTCTCCTGATTTTGATTTTCGTGCTGAAGTGGTGAACCAATATGGTTACTACATTGCGAGCCAAAACAAGAGCAAGCTGTTTGGTGATTCGATCCCTGAGCGTAAAGGGTTCAACCTTTCACAAATTGCCCCAAAAACTTGGCAGGCGATCTCTTCTGAACGCATGGGTTACATGTTTGAAGACGGCAATCTATTTGCCTTCAACACCGTTGATCTTGCGCAGAAACAAAAGATGCACTTAGTGATTCAGTTGAGCTCAGAGCAGTTATTAGAGAGAGCGGAGCGCGATCTCAATGACTTAGCGCAAGAGCAGTTGATCGTGTTCTTCACCGTAATGGTGTTTGCCTTCCCGCTGGCTTATCTCGTGACGCATTATCAAAGGCGCAGTCTAGAGAGCAAATTGGCTCGAGCAGCGCTGAATGGTATGTCTGCGGTGATGATCTCTGATAAACATCACCGCACCATCATGACCAACAATGAGTTTGAGAACATGACTGGTTACAGCAAGTCGCAGGTTGATGGTAAAAACGCCCTGCAGCTGCTGCTAGAGAATAGCGAACAACTTCATACTGCAGAAACCATCTGGACACATCTCGAAGAGAATGATTTGTGGGAAGGTGAGGTGAGCTGCAAGAGCAAACTTCGAATCCCTTTCACTGCGATCATGCGAGTGCAAGCCGTGAAGAGTAATTCAGGTAAAGTGAGCTACTACATCACGTCGCTGGTGGACATTACGGTGCGTAAAGAGTTAGAAGTACGATTGCGTATTCTCAGTGAGCGAGATTCGTTGAGTAAATTATGGAATCGTCGCAAATTTGAAGAGCAGTTGGCGCAGTATTCACGAATGGTGGAGCGTTTCCCTAACGAATCTCAAGTGTGCTTAGCGTTGATCGACATCGATAACTTCAAACGCATTAATGATGAACTCGGCCATGACGAGGGCGATCGCGTGATTGCTAGAGTGGCTGCGATCCTTCAAGAAAGCTTGAGAACCACAGACTTTGTCGCGCGTGTTGGCGGTGAAGAGTTTGCTATCTTAATGCCTCATACTTCGTTAGCAGAAGCGAGAAGAGTGTTGGATCGCCTACGCATTGAAGTACAACTCTCTGGCGGAACGAAAGTGACGGTCAGTATCGGCTATACCGATCTTACTGGTAACAGCACCCACTCCTATAAGTGTGCGGATATTGGTCTTTATGAATCTAAGTCCTCTGGTCGCAACACCATCTCTATCTGTACAAGTCAGGCGGACGTTGCCTAGTTTGCATCTTGGGCTTGAGTTTGAACATCGGTAAAAAATAGAACCAATCTGTCTTATCTTTGAGAGATGCCCGTCACAATATTTGTACGATTAGACTAAAGTCTAATTTGTGCGCAAATTTGAACTAAACTGAACAATAAGTAAACTACCTTGCTTCGTAGAGTTAGTGTTGCACTGACTCTTTTTGAGAAGCCAGATCTCAAAAAGGGATGACAAAGTTAACTTAATTCAACTGCTCAGTTTCATCGACTTTTATCAGCAGAATTAGGTTAGCAGGAGCAAGAGTTAGGGATTCATACTATCTGGTGAAATGAGGCGTGGTATGTTTGTCGATTTTTTAGTGAGATTGACCATCGGCACACTAGTGATTCTTGGTTTTAAACTCAGTGCACTGTATTTTTTGCCTATGGTGTTACTGCTCAATACTCATCATAAAGAGTTCTTTGGGTGGTAAACAAAAAACGGAGCATTAGGCTCCGTTTTTTACTTACTGAGATACTTAAACTACATAAAACTACGCAGCTTCAATCACTCGTTCAATGCGCCTCATTGAGCCCATTAAATGTTGGTCAAGTAGCTCTGTCGCTTGCTCAGCATTCTTTGCTAGTACCAGTTTCATGATCATTTCATGCTCATCAATGTTAAACAGCTCGTCTGACTCTTGATCGTCTGCTAATGCTAAGAAACGATAACGTTTCACCTGATTGATCAAATCACTGAAGAACTCGAACATGTTCTTTGAATCTGCACCTTCTAAAAGTGCCACGTGGAACTGCTGATGGCGCTCTTCCCACTCTGCACTATTAAACTCTTCTGCTGTGTTGTTCACACGAGAAAGCTTGTGGTACGAAGTAAGAACTTCTAGTTCCCAGCTTTCATCACCGGTAGCGATTGCTTTTTTCAGCAGAACAGAAGAAACCACACGTAGGCTTTCGTATAAGTCGTTAAGTTCTTTCTTAGAGACTGGGGCTACCCAACAGCCTTTTTGAGGCTCAAGCTGTACATACTTGCTCCAAGAAAGCTGAACGAGAGCTTCACGAATTGGTGAAGCGCCGACGTTGTATTTCTGTTTTAGATCAGCCACAACCAGTTTCTGGCCTGGGCGCAATTCACCATTAAGAATATCTTGGCGAATCATCTTTGATACTTTGTCGGTGAGAGTAGGGCTAGACATTGTGCAACCTCATGTAATTTGAATTCTTGGCCTGCTAATTCAAATGACCTAAGGCGGGAATTAACAGTACGCAGTTCTATTGTTAATTTGATAATACAGCGTACTGATTATTAGAGCAAGATGTAATATATAAAAAAAGAGGGCCGAAGCCCTCTTTTTTATTTAACTGATGATTAAATTCGTCAGTCTTATAGAACGTGTACAGAAGCTGTGTTCGTAGTGCCTGAAGCTACTAGAGCACCAGAAACCATAACTACGATGTCGCCTTTGCTACCGAACTCAGCGTTAAGAGCGTACTCTTTACCCATTTGGTAGAAAGCGTCAGTGCTGTCGATAGAATCAACAAGAACAGGGCGAACACCTTTAGTAAGAACTAGTTGTGCAGCTGTCTTCTTGTTTGTTGTTAGTGCGATGATGTTTGCAGTTGGGAAGTACTTACGTACAGAACGTGCAGACTTACCACCTTCAGTAGCAACGATGATTAGTGGAGCAGCTAGCTTCTCAGCTGTGTCTACCGCACCTTTACATACTGCTTCAGTGATGCGTAGGCGTGGGCTGTCTAGACGAGAACCTAGTTCAGCTTTAAGAGCGCTGTCAGTACGGTTCGCGATTTGAGCCATGATAGTTACTGCTTCAACTGGGTATTTACCTTTCGCAGTTTCACCAGAAAGCATTACAGCATCAGTACCGTCCATGATTGCGTTCGCAACGTCACCCGCTTCTGCACGAGTTGGACGTGGGTTGTTGATCATAGAATCAAGCATTTGAGTTGCTGTGATAACCATCTTACGTGCACGGTTACACTTCTCGATCATCATCTTCTGAGCGAAGATTACTTCTTCAGCTGGGATCTCAACACCTAGGTCACCACGAGCAACCATGATACCGTCAGAAAGCTCTAGGATTTCGTCGAAGTTATCAACACCTTCTTGGTTCTCAATCTTAGAGATGATGTGGATGTCGCTGCCGCCGTTCGCGTCTAGGATCTCACGGATCTCTTTAACGTCAGATGCTTTACGGATGAAAGAAGCTGCTACGAAGTCAACGCCTTGCTCACAACCAAACTTAAGGTCGTTCTTATCTTTTTCAGATAGAGCTGGAAGTTGAACAGAAACGCCAGGAAGGTTAACACCTTTGTTTTCGCCTAGTGCACCGTTGTTAAGAACTTTACACTTAACTTCAGTTTCAGTAGTAGAGATAACTTCCATTTCGATTAGGCCGTCATCTACAAGGATAGTGTTACCAACGTTTAGGTCAGCTGCGAAACCAGCGTAAGTTACCGCTACAGTCTCTTTGTTACCTACAACTGAAGTGTCAGTTGTGAAAGTGAATTCTTGACCAGCTACTAGATCTACGTCGTTGCCGCCTTCTAGCTTGATAGTACGGATTTCTGGGCCTTTAGTATCAAGAAGGATAGCCAGTTGCTTACCTACTTTGTCCATTACTTCGCGGAAGTTCGCAATACGAGTGCCGTGCTCTTCGTAGTCACCGTGAGAGAAGTTAAGACGCATAACGTTCATGCCTGCGTTTACTAGTTCAGTTAGCTTCTCTACAGATTCAGTTTTAGGGCCAATCGTACATACGATTTTGGTCTTTTTCATGGAAGGTACTCTCCGGTAAGTTTTGTTACAAATTGAAATTTATCTGTTTTCTGAAGCGGCCTACCCATTTCGTCAGCATTTTGTGCCTGCTGCGATAATAGAGGGACTTATCAATTGCCCTTCAGAGTTGTAAGTCTTTCATCAATTTTAGTCATTTTATGACCAAATGATTTTGATTCAACATCGGTTTTCTGTGACTTACCCCAATATATCAGGTGAAAGTTGCAGAAAAATAACGGTCATTTTTGTAATTTTTTTTCTTTTCGGGTGCGGATTCTACCACCGAATGAATTCAATATCACTGCTTAACAATTGTCTTAGGACAAGGTTTTAGCGCTATTTATTAATTTTTTGGATCGAAATAAATGGACTAAATGGTTTCGTTGTAACTATAATATCTTTCATATCGAAACTTATGGTTCATTTTTAAATGTCGAAACGAAACACTCAGCTCAGAAGACACGCAATTTCTAATCTAGTTAACGAGAAAGGCGAGGTTAGTGTTGATGAATTGTCCGCTAAGTTTGAAACCTCGGAAGTCACAATTAGAAAGGATTTGGCGTCTTTAGAGAAAAATGGTCAGCTTTTGCGCCGATATGGCGGTGCTGTTTCATTGCCGAAAGAAGTTGTGAACGATGAGATAGGCAAAAAAGTTTCGACTCGAAAGCTTTCATTGGCAAAAGCTGCTGCAGACCTAATTCGTGACCATAACCGCATTGTGATCGACAGCGGTAGCACAACAGGTGCTCTGATCGAACAGCTAAATAGTAAGCGTGGTTTGGTCGTGATGACCAACTCGTTGCATGTTGCTAACGCTCTAAATGAACTAGAAAGCGAGCCGACTCTGCTAATGACGGGCGGAACCTGGGATACACACTCAGATTCGTTCCAAGGTCAGGTCGCAGAATCAGTACTGCGTGCTTATGACTTTGACCAACTGTTTATTGGCGCTGACGGTATCGACCTTGAAAGAGGTACCACAACATTTAATGAACTAGTCGGACTGAGTAAGGTCATGGCTGAAGTATCTCGTGAAGTTGTGGTGATGGTTGAATCAGAGAAAGTAGGTCGCAAAATCCCAAATCTTGAGCTGTCTTGGGAGCACATCGATGTCTTGATCACTGATACCGAACTGGCAGAAGAAGCCAAACAGAGTATCGAGTCTCAAGGGGTGCGTGTGATTCTCACCGAGCCAGTATAGAAACTAAATTTAAAATTTATGCATTTAACTTCCTATAATAGATCTCTATGAGACATGGCCTTTGCTTGCTGCCAGATAGGAATAACTAAAAAATTGATGGAGTAACATTATGTGTGGAATTGTTGGTGCAGTAGCACAACGTGACGTAGCAGAAATTCTAGTAGAGGGCCTACGCCGTCTTGAGTACCGTGGTTACGACTCTGCAGGTGTCGCGGTTGTGGATAGCGAATCCAACCTAACTCGTGTACGTCGTCTAGGTAAAGTACAAGAGTTGGCTGATGCAGTTGAAGCGCAACAGGTAATCGGTGGTACAGGTATCGCTCATACACGTTGGGCAACGCACGGTGAACCTTCTGAAGCGAACGCGCACCCACACATGTCTGGCGATATTGCAGTTGTTCACAACGGCATCATCGAAAACCACGAAGAGCTACGCACGCTTCTTCAAGGTCGTGGCTATGAGTTCACGTCTCAAACGGATACCGAAGTTATTGCTCACCTAGTTGAGTGGGAACTGCGCACGTCTGAGACGCTAGTTGAAGCTCTACAAAAGACAGCGAAGCAACTTGATGGCGCTTACGGCACAGTAGCGGTGGATCGTAAAGATCCTTCACGCATTGTTGTTGCTCGTTCTGGTAGCCCAATCGTAATCGGCTTTGGTGTTGGCGAAAACTTCCTAGCATCTGACCAACTAGCACTACTTAGCGTGACACGTCGCTTTATGTACCTAGAAGAGGGCGATGTAGCTGAAGTAACTCGTCGTGAAGTTAACGTATTTGATGCAAGCGGTGAGCCTGTTGAGCGTGAAATCGTTGAATCTAACGCAGAGCATGATGCAGGTGACAAAGGCAAATACCGTCACTTCATGCAGAAAGAGATCTTTGAGCAGCCAACTGCACTGATCAATACAATGGAAGGTCGTATTTCAGATACAGCTGTTATCACCAATGCAATCGGTGTTAAAGCTGAAGAGATCCTAAGCAAAGTAGAGCACGTTCAGATCATTGCATGTGGTACTTCTTACAACTCAGGTATGGCGGCACGCTACTGGTTTGAGTCTCTAGCGGGCGTAAGCTGTGATGTAGAGATCGCATCTGAGTTCCGTTACCGTGACTTCGTTGTTCGTCCAAACAGCCTGCTTGTGACGCTTTCTCAATCTGGTGAGACGGCAGATACGCTAGCAGCACTTCGCCTTGCGAAAGAGAAAGGTTACATGTCAGCGATGACTATCTGTAACGTAGCGGGTTCTTCACTGGTTCGTGAATCTGATTTTGCGTTCATGACTCGTGCAGGTACAGAGATCGGTGTAGCTTCAACAAAAGCATTTACTACGCAGCTTGCAGCAATGCTAATGATGGTAACGTCAATTGGCCGTCTACAAGGTCGTATCGATGAAGCGAAAGAGACTGAAATCGTTCAAGCACTTCACCAGCTGCCTACAGACATCGAGAAAGCACTGGCGTTTGATAAAGAGATTGAAGCATTAGCGACAGATTTTGCAGACAAGCACCACACACTATTCCTAGGTCGTGGCGAGTACTACCCAATTGCAATGGAAGCGTCTCTAAAACTGAAAGAGATCTCTTACATCCACGCTGAAGCATACGCTGCAGGTGAGCTTAAGCACGGCCCTCTAGCTCTGATTGACGCAGATATGCCAGTAGTGGTTATTGCACCAAGCAACGATCTACTAGAGAAGCTGAAGTCGAACGTAGAAGAAGTACGAGCACGTGGCGGCCTACTTTATGTATTTGCGGATGAAGCAGCTGGCTTTGAAAGCGATGAGAATATGAAGATCATCAAGATGCCTCACGTGAGCGAAGTAACTGCACCTATCTACTACACGGTTCCAATGCAGCTACTGTCTTACCACGTAGCGCTAATCAAAGGTACTGACGTTGACCAACCTCGTAACCTAGCGAAAGCGGTAACGGTAGAGTAAGTTAACTTGCCCCAGTAAATAGACGAAAGCCCATCATGATGATGGGCTTTTTTGTTTTTCAGTATTGAGCCTTTGTTACTCGTGGTTGAGGTAGGCCTTGGTTGAGATGTTGGTCCACGCTCGCACTTTCTTTGCGTAGTTAGCTTGAGAGTCGATGATTTTCTTCGCTAACGGATCTTTCGCAGCTTGCTCAGCAAGCAGCTCATCTGTGGCAGTACGCATGGTTTGGAGCACTTCTGGCGGGAAGTCACGAACCTTAATATCAGGGTAGTCAGATTGCATGGTTGCCCAGCTGCTAGCATTGGCATCGAGCGCTTGGGTATACATATCGAAGGCTGCCACTCGGAAAGATGTTTCTAGAATGAGCTGAAGGTCTTTTGGTAGCTTATCCCAAGTCTTTTTGTTCACTAAGAACTGAGTCTCTGATCCCGGCTCATGCCAAGCTGTGTAGTAGTAAGGTGCAATCTTTTGAAAGCCCATACGCAGATCAAAGGCAGGGCCAACCCATTCGAGCGCATCAATCGTGCCACGCTCCAGAGAAGTGTAGAGCTCACCTGGTGCAATATTGGTTGGCTTCGCACCAACCTTAGCGAACACTTCACCAGCAAAGCCTGGAATGCGCATCTTCAAGCCTTTAAGGTCATCGATTGAGTTGATCTCTTTCTTAAACCAGCCACCCATCTGAATATCAGAGTTACCACCTGGGAACGAGAGTAGGTTATGTGGCGCGTACACCTCCTGCATCAGCTCCATGCCACCGCCTTGGTAAAACCATGCGTATTGCTCGGTAGTCATCATGCCAAATGGCATTGAAGAGAAGTAGAGCGTATTTGGCACCTTACCTTTCCAGTAGTAAGAGCTTGAGTGTCCTAAATCGTATTGCCCCGACTTCACCATATCGAACACCCCAAGCGGTGCTTTGTGCTTATTGGCTGAGTCGATACGGATCTGCAGTCGACCGTTAGACATTTCATTAGCTAACTTAGCCATGTTCTTGCTGGCGTCACCGAGGATTGGGGTATTTGGTCCCCATGTCTCAGCGAGTTTTAAGCGATATACTTTTTCTGCGGCCTGTGCTGAGAGTGAAACGGTTGCGAGCAGCGCCACTGAAGCTGCTTTGATTAGGAGGAGGATTTTGTTTCGAGTCGTCATGAGGTTCCCATTATCGGCTGTCATTATTATAGGTTTAACTTAGATTCCCGAGTTATCTCGGTAAGGTCAATCAAGCTCATGTGATGAGAAGAGAGCGGTGACAGTCGTTTCGTTCAGGTTTAAGTTAGGTATGAAGATGTTTGGGGGAGATATATCTCTCTTATGCAGAAAGATATTCTGATAGAAGGTGGGAAGTAGGGAAGATATCGTTATTGCTTAATTGATATGCTAATCACAGAACGATAGCGTCAACAAATAAGCCAGCACATACATGCTGGCCTATGGTGTTGTTTGCTATAGATACGTAGTGTTAAGCGTTTAATGCTTGTTCTAGGTCGGCAAGAATATCGTCGATATGCTCGATACCAACAGATAGACGAATCATCTCTGGAGATACACCTGCTTGTTTCTGTTCTTGCTCACTTAACTGACGGTGAGTGGTTGAAGCTGGGTGACATGCTAGCGACTTAGCATCACCAATATTCACCAGGCGCTTAAAGATCTGCAGTGCGTCATAGAAGCGAACTCCAGCTTCATAGCCATCCTTGAGGCCAAAAGACAAAATAGCGGAAGGTTTGCCCTGCATGTATTTCTCTGCCAGTGGGTAGAACTCTGAGTCTGGCAAACCTGCATAACTTACCCAGCTCACTTTATCATGCTGCTTGAGGTACTCAGCAACCTTGAGGGCATTTTCAGTGTGACGTTCCATACGCAGTGATAAGGTCTCTAAGCCTTGCATCAGCATAAAGGAATTCATTGGTGAAAGTGCTGAACCCGTATTGCGCAGCGGTACTGTACGCGCTCGGCCGATAAAGGCAGCTTCACCAAAGGCTTCGGTGTATACCACGCCATGGTAAGACGGTTCGGGTTGGTTGAATACTGGGAAGCGATCTTTATGCTCCGCCCATGGGAATTTTCCTGAGTCGACAATGACGCCACCTAGAGTAGTACCGTGGCCGCCAACGTATTTCGTTAATGAATGCACAACAATGTCCGCGCCAAAATCGATAGGTTTGCATAGCACTGGAGTTGCAACTGTGTTATCAACGATGACAGGAACACCTTGGGCATGAGCAAGTTCGGCAACACGCTCTAGGTCGATGATATTACCTGCAGGGTTACCAATACTTTCACAGTAAACCGCCTTGGTGTTCTCATCGATGAGCTCAGCTAAGCTTTCAGGTTTGTCGTCTTTGGCAAAGCGTACTTCAATGCCTTGGTTTGGCAGCATGTGTGCAAACAGGGTGTAAGTGCCACCGTATAGCTGAGGGGTAGAAACAATGTTGTCGCCCATTTGCGCCAAGGTCTGAATTGCGTAGTTGATCGCAGCACTACCCGCACTCACCACTAAGCCAGCAATACCACCTTCAAGCGCTGCCATTCGTTTTTCCAACACATCATTAGTTGGGTTCATGATGCGGGTATAGATGTTACCTGGAACTTCGAGATTAAAGAGGTCGGCACCATGCTGAGCATCATCAAACTCGTAAGCTACTGTTTGATAGATAGGCGTAGCGACAGATTTGGTTGTTGGGTCTGTCTCGTAACCAAAGTGGATCGAGAGAGTTTCGTCTTTCATGTGTCTTCCCTGAACAGTTGATTGAATTGTGACCTTTCATAGTGCCGCCTTTTCAAACAAAAAAACGCAAATCAAGTCACAGGTAAGTGATTGAATACACCGTGCTGTGAAGAAGTATTGAGGAAACTGACTCAAAGGTGCTGCAAATTGGAAGGTGCAACATTTGGAGCAAGGGATAGAAAAATTGTGCAGTTCAGAAAAGTAAAAAGCCAGAGCAGCATGAACTGTTCTGGCTTTTCTAAATTTGGTGGCCCCTCCCAGATTTGAACTGGGGACCGAACGATTATGAGTCGTGCGCTCTAACCACTGAGCTAAGGGGCCGTAGGGCAATGATTATAGGGGATGCAATGGGTGGTGTCTAGCCACTAAAGGGGGCAATTGCGCTTAGTTCTTAGCCACTTAAATCATATAGATACAAAAAAGGTGAGCTAAAGCTCACCTTTCTTCTTATATGCTTAAAAGCTAGTCAAATCTCGTGAGAGATTACTCGTCTAGGAAACTACGTAGAGTTTCAGAACGGCTTGGGTGACGCAGCTTACGTAGCGCTTTTGCTTCGATCTGACGGATACGTTCACGAGTTACGTCGAACTGCTTACCAACCTCTTCAAGAGTGTGGTCAGTGTTCATGTCGATACCAAAACGCATACGAAGAACTTTTGCTTCACGAGGTGTTAGGCCTGCTAGAACGTCTTTAGTTGCACCGCGTAGGCTAGTTGCCGTTGCAGAGTCTAGAGGCAGTTCTAGAGTCGTATCCTCGATGAAGTCACCTAGATGCGAATCTTCGTCGTCACCGATTGGTGTCTCCATTGAGATAGGCTCTTTAGCGATCTTCAGTACTTTACGGATCTTGTCTTCCGGCATTTGCATGCGCTCAGCCAACTCTTCCGGTAGTGGCTCACGACCCATCTCTTGTAGCATTTGACGAGAGATACGGTTTAGTTTGTTGATCGTTTCGATCATGTGAACCGGAATACGGATAGTACGAGCTTGGTCGGCAATCGAACGAGTGATTGCTTGACGGATCCACCATGTAGCGTAAGTCGAGAACTTGTAACCACGGCGGTATTCAAACTTATCAACCGCTTTCATCAGACCGATGTTACCTTCTTGGATTAGATCCAGGAATTGCAGACCACGGTTGGTGTACTTCTTAGCAATCGAGATTACTAGACGTAAGTTCGCTTCAACCATCTCTTTCTTCGCACGGCGAGCTTTTGCTTCACCGATAGACATACGACGGCTGATGTCTTTAATGCTTTGTACTGTTAGTGACGTCTCTTTCTCGATCATATCCAGTTTCTGGATAGAGCGGCGGATTTCACTTTCGTTACGTTTGATCTTCTCTGCATATGGCTTGTCTGAAGCAAGTACTTCATCTAACCATGCTTCGCTAGATTCGTTGCCTGTGAATAGGGCAATGAAAGATTTCTTCGGCATTTTGCCGTACTCAACTGTTTGGCGCATGATTAGGCGCTCTTGAGTACGTACACGATCCATTGAAGTGCGAAGTTCATTAACTAGGTAATCGAACTGTTTTGGCGTTAGGCGGAACTCTTTGAACACGTCTTGCATCATGGTTGTTGCAAGAACAGCTTTCGGGCTTTCTGCGCCGTATTCGTTGATCGCTAGCTGACGATTTTGGAAGCTTGTGCGAAGTGCAGTGAATTTCTCAAGAGCAAGCTCAGGGTCGATACCTGTATCTTCTTCTTCCTCTTCAGAATCGTCTTCTTCGTCTACGTCTTCAGCATCTTCATCGTCAAGATCAGATTCTGCCAGCTCAGAACCGATATGCGTCGCTGTTGGTGCTGCAGTACCATCGTCATCTGGGTCAACGAAACCGCTAATCAGATCGGTAAGGCGCAGCTCTTCAGCTTGAACTTTGTCAAACTGTTCTAAGATGTATGGGATAGTGCCAGGGTATTCAGCAACAGAAAGCTGAACTTGGTTGATACCATCTTCGATACGCTTAGCAATATCGATTTCGCCTTCACGAGTCAGCAGCTCAACAGTACCCATCTCACGCATGTACATACGTACTGGGTCAGTTGTACGGCCGATCTCGTTTTCTACGCTTGAAAGCGCAGCTGCTGCCGCTTCGGCTGCATCTTCATCTGTGATGGTATCGTCATCATTTAGGGCTAGATCATCGGCATCAGGTGCGGTTTCTACAACCTTGATACCCATGTCGTTAATCATCTGAATGATGTCTTCTACCTGTTCAGAATCAACAATTTCTGCAGGTAGGTGGTCGTTTACTTCGGCGTAGGTCAGATAGCCTTGTTCCTTGCCTTTAATAACAAGTAATTTTAGCTGTGACTGCGGATTTTGATCCATAGATGATATCCAACTTCAGGTCTGGTGAAGGACGTTGCATTTTTAAATGCAAACCATAAATGTTAACAAATTTTATCAATGCTGACTAATCAATCAGGGTTACGCTTTTAAATCTAGCATCAAGGCTAGCAGCTCCCTTTTTTCTTCGGCTGATAAACCGACACTTCTTGCTTTGGCCTGCAGGTTTTCAATTTGCTTTTCTACGCACTGGGCAAGAATATTGTCCAATGAGTCTAAGAATATATCTTCTTGATTGTCATCATCGAGGGGGATTTCCCAGCTCGCGAGACGAGACAGAAGTGCCTCATGTTTACTGTGTCGCCAGTACTCTAATAACTGGCCGGTGTTGATATGGGGGTTAGTATGGCATTTATCAAGTACCTCAACGAATAAACTTAAACCAGGTAGTGGTAAGTCTCGAACACTCGATAAATCCGGTACCATATCAGCATAGCTCGGATTTTGTAGAAGCAAAGCGATCACTTCTCGCATAGGGGTGCGTTTAAGCTCTTTATGCGGTTGCGGACTAGAGCTCTTGTTATGAACTCTAGCTCGTCTTAGCTGATTATCAAACCCAGTGCGTTCATCCAGTAACTTTTCGAGCAGTTCTTGGAAGTAGCTATCAGGAATTTTATTGATCAGTGCACTGGCATGGGCTCTCAACGCCGATTTACCTTCAGTTGTTCCAAGGTTTAATTGATGAATTTCAATCAAGTTGTCGAACAAGTAAGTAGAAAGTGGCGTTGCGTTTTGAACCAGTTGTTCAAAGGCTTCTTTGCCGTGCTGTCTAATATAGCTGTCTGGGTCTTCGCCATCTGGCAAGAACAGAAACTTCAGGGTATTACCCGTCTTTAAATACTCAAGTGCATTTTCCAGTGCGCGCCAAGCGGCTTCTTTACCCGCTCTGTCACCATCATAACAACACACAACCGTGTGGGTTTGACGGAACAGCATCTGGATATGATCACCGGTTGTCGAAGTGCCTAACGAGGCGACGGAATAATCTACGCCATATTGCGCTAGTGCGACAACATCCATGTAACCTTCAACCACCAAGACTTGAGGTGGCTCACGGTAAGCCTGTAAGACTTCGTAAAGACCGTATAGCTCTTTGCCTTTATGGAAGATCGGAGTCTCAGGGGAGTTGAGGTACTTTGGTGTTCCATCTTCAAGAACACGGCCACCAAAACCAATCACTCGACCACGACGATCGCGAATCGGGAACATGATGCGTCCACGAAAACGGTCGTATCGGTTACCCTTGTCGTTTTCGATTAACATGCCGCCCGTGACCAGCATGTCCTGCGCTTCTTTTTGCTGACCGAAATTCTTACGAACTAAATCCCACTCATCGGCGACGTAACCAATCCCAAACTTCTGTACGATTTCGCCTGACAGACCTCGATTCTTGAGGTAATCAATCGCGGGCTTGCTCGCTGATAGCTTGAGTTGTGAGCGGTAGAATTGGCTAATACCACCCATCAAGTCATATAGGTTACGCTTTTGCTCCGTGTTGGCACGCGGCTGAGTTGAAATGGCACCGCTGCGCTGCTCTCGAGGGACTTCTAAGCCAAGAAAGCTCGCAAGCTCTTCAATGGCCTCAACAAACTCGAGGCGTTCGAACTCCATAATGAAGTCGATGGCATTACCGTGTACGCCGCAACCAAAACAGTGATAGAACTGCTTTTCTTGGCTTACGCTAAAAGAGGGAGTTTTTTCGTTGTGAAACGGACAACAAGCACTGTAGTTTTTGCCCTTTTTCTTAAGTTTTACGCGTGCGTCAATGATGTCGACGATATCGAGACGCGCGAGGAGGTCATCAATGAAACTACGTGGGATAATTCCAGCCATAAAACCTTAGAAAAATGCACTAACTGAGAGTGATGATAATAGTTTGAATAGGTAGCAGATACAAACAAGCCGTGCGTTCCATAGGATTGCACGGCTTGTTGCAATTTGATTTGGGATTAAGCGAGTTTAGAACGAACTAAACCACTAACTTTACCCATATCTGCACGCCCTTGAATTTGTGGTTTCAAGATAGCCATTACTTTACCCATGTCTTGCATGCCCGCAGGTTGAGCTTCTGCAATTGCGCTATCTAGTAGTGCAATCACTTCTTCTTCAGTAAGCGGTTGAGGCATAAAGCCTTCAAGTACAGCAATTTCTGCTTGTTCCACGTCAGCAAGATCTTGACGACCAGCCGATTCATATTGAGCAACAGAATCGCGACGCTGTTTAACCATCTTAACTAGAACAGCAAGGATGTCGTCGTCGTTCAGAGTGATCTGTTCGTCAACTTCACGTTGCTTAATAGCTGAAAGAGCTAAACGGATAGTGCCAAGGCGCGGTTTGTCCTTGGCTTTCATCGCTAATTTTTGCTCTTCTTTGAGTTGTTCAATAAGAGCCATAACTCAGTCCTTATGGATTAAGTTATTAGTACAGGCGAACGCGACGTGCGTTTTCGCGAGCTAGCTTCTTAGCGTGACGCTTTTGAGCTGCTGCTTTAGCGCGTTTGCGAACTGTAGTTGGTTTTTCATAGTGCTCACGACGACGCACTTCAGAAAGGATACCTGCTTTTTCGCAAGAGCGCTTGAAACGACGTAGTGCAACGTCGAACGGTTCGTTTTCACGTACTTTAACTACTGGCATATGCCTTTCACCTCAGGGGTTATTCGTTAACGCTGGTAACTTAGTGAACTGAACTTAAATATTCAGTCTTAACCAGCTTGATCAAAAATGGTGCGGAATTTTAATCCGATCACAGTGGCTTTGTAAAGCACTTTGTCGATTATAGTCTGTACAATATTTGTTTGCTGAGCTTAGGCAGGGTAATATTGCGCTAATTTCCCATTAAAGATGAAAGCGTGCCGAGAAAATTATGCGCATTATTGGTATTGAAACCTCTTGTGATGAAACAGGAATCGCAATTTATGATGATGAGCAAGGTCTGCTTTCTCATCAACTCTACAGCCAGGTAAAACTGCATGCCGATTACGGTGGTGTTGTTCCTGAGCTGGCATCACGTGATCACGTGAAGAAAACCATTCCACTTATTAAAGCAGCTCTCAAAGAAGCAAACTTAACCTCTAAAGATATTGATGGCGTAGCTTACACAGCGGGCCCTGGTCTAGTTGGTGCTTTGCTTGTTGGTGCTACGATCGGCCGCAGTATTGCTTATGCATGGGGTGTGCCTGCAGTGCCAGTTCACCACATGGAAGGTCACCTGCTTGCTCCTATGCTAGAAGATAACCCACCACCGTTCCCATTTGTGGCGCTGCTGGTATCGGGTGGTCACACTATGATGGTTGAAGTAAAAGGTATTGGTGAGTATCGAATCCTGGGTGAGTCGATTGATGATGCAGCTGGTGAAGCCTTCGATAAAACCGCCAAGTTAATGGGTTTAGATTACCCTGGTGGTCCATTACTTTCTCGCTTGGCAGAAAAGGGTACGCCGGGTCGCTTTAAGTTCCCGCGCCCAATGACTGACCGTCCGGGTCTAGATATGAGTTTCTCAGGCCTAAAAACCTTTGCAGCTAATACCATTCGTGACAACGACGATAGCGAACAGACTCGCGCAGATATCGCATACGCATTCCAAGAGGCGGTTTGTGGCACCTTGGTAATCAAGTGTAAGCGTGCCTTGGCTGAGACAGGCATGAAACGTATAGTAATTGCTGGTGGTGTGAGTGCAAACAAGCAGTTACGAGCAGAACTTGAAGCGCTGGCGAAGAAGATTGGTGGTGAGGTTTATTACCCTCGCACTGAGTTTTGTACTGATAACGGTGCAATGATCGCTTATGCAGGTATGCAGCGTCTTAAGAACGGTGAGGTGGCTGATCTTTCTGTTCAAGCGACACCACGCTGGCCTATCGATCAGCTTGAGCCAATTGCTGAGTAATCGAATCTGAATAATTAAACGGTCGCTGAAGTAGCGGCCGTTTTTATATGACTTAGGGAAGAAAATGAACAATTTCACTATTGAAAACCAAAACATGGCGTACCTAGATGAAGGGCAAGGGCCTGTATTAGTGTTTGGTCACAGCTACCTATGGGATAGTGCAATGTGGCAACCTCAGGTAGAGGCACTGAAATCTAAGTACCGTTGTATTGTTCCTGAGCTTTGGTCTCACGGCCAATCTGATGCAGCGCCAAGCTCAATGCGCACGCTAAAAGACTATGCTCAACATGTTTTGGCACTGTTGGATCATTTGGGTGTTGAGGAGTTCTCAATTGTTGGCCTATCGGTGGGCGGCATGTGGGGTACAGAGCTGGTGGAGTTGGCGCCGTCTCGTGTGAAAACTCTAGTACTTATGGATACCTTTGTTGGCCTAGAGCCGGAAGTGGCACACGCTAAGTATTTCTCGATGCTAGATACCATCGCACAAACAAAGATGGTTCCACCACCGATTGTTGAAGCGGTTGTTCCTTTGTTCTTTGCTAATCAAGCAGAGCAAAATAGCCCGGAGCTAGTGAAAGGTTTCACAGAATTTCTATCTCAATTAAATGGTGAACATGCAGAACAGGTCGCACGCATTGGGCGCATCGTGTTCGGACGCCGCGATATGATTGAATCGATTGAGAAGTTTGCTCTGCCAGTCTTGGTTGCCGTAGGTCAAGAAGACAAACCGCGCCCAGTATTGGAATCTTACTTAATGCATGATTGCATCGCAGGTAGCGAGCTGGCTGTGATCCCTAATGCAGGTCATATTAGTAGCTTAGAACAGCCTGAGTTTGTAAATGAGATGCTTGCGAGCTTCCTAGATAAACATCTATTGGTGTAGTTGAATCACCAATGAAATGATGAAAAATCGGCGCAATCTATATCGATTATGCCGATTTTTTTTGTCCTAATTTTGGCTCACTGCCGTCGAGTAATCGGCGAATATTTTGATGATGGCGCAGCACGATCAAGCAGCACAACATGGCAACAGGAAGTGTGTATTGTGGTTTTACCATCCACGCATAAAACGGAGTGACTAACACGGTGACAATCGCAGCCAAAGATGAGTAACGGAAAAGAAAAGCGACCAGTAGCCAAGTGCCCATAATCATACCGGTAAGGTCAAGACCAATAGGCGCGATGGCACCCAAGGCAGTCGCAACGCCCTTGCCACCCTTAAAGTGGAAGAAGATTGGGTACATGTGGCCCAAACAAGCGGCAATCGCGACAACACCCAGAATGATAGGGTCAATATCGAGGAAGTAACCAAGCCAGACAGGAATAGTCCCTTTTAGCATGTCACACAGGAGCACAGAAGCTGCAGCGGCTTTGCCACCGATACGCAATACATTAGTAGCACCGGGATTATTTGAACCCACGGTTCTAGGATCGGGCAGACGCGCGACTCGGCATATCAAGACCGCACTTGAGATTGAACCTAATAGATAGGCTGCAATGATCATAATGAGTGCCAATGGAGTCATGTCTGTCCTTAATGGTGCGAAAATAATGCTCAATCCAAGAGTAATTGATATCATATCCTGAATTAGGCAAATAATACGTTTTTTTCCCATTTTTGGGTATCCGACCTCTAAAAGGACAACTAATGGCACTGGATAAAGTTTTCATCGAACAGTTAGAAGTAATCACAACAATTGGTGTGTATGACTGGGAACAAGAAATTAAGCAAAAGCTAGTGCTTGATATAGAGATGGCTCACGACAACCGTCCAGCAGGTAAAAGTGATGACGTGGTCGATGCTTTAGATTATTCAAAGGTGAGCACGGCGGTGCTTGAGCACATTGAAAATGGTCGCTTCCTATTGGTTGAGCGTGTCGCAGAAGAGATCGCTGAGTTGATCATGACGCAATTCTCAGTGCCATGGATCAAGATCCGTCTGGCGAAGCCGGGCGCAGTGCCTCAAGCGAAAGCTGTAGGTGTGGTCATCGAACGAGGCCAAGCATGACCATTGCTTATGTCGGGGTCGGCACCAATATCGACCGTGACAAACATGCCAAGGCCGCTTGGCTAGAGCTGCAATCTTTGGGGAGCAATCTGCGTTGCTCCTCGATTTATCACTGTGAACCGGTGGGGTTTGATAGCCACCCGTTCTATAACTTCGTGATTGAGCTCGATACTTTGTTGTCATTGACCGAATTTTCACAACAGCTGCGTAAAATTGAGTTTAAATACGGGCGCGCGAAGGATGCCCATAAGTTGCAAGACCGCAATTTAGATCTCGATATCGTGTTGTTTGGTGATGTGGTTTCTTCTCAAAAACCTCAACTTCCTCGCAGTGATATCTTTAAATATCCTTTTGTCACACAACCACTATATGATCTCTGTCCTGCTCGGGTAATCCCCCAGGATGGACGAACCGTCAGTGAAATATGGCAGAAAATGGAGCAGCTAGACTCCCTCTCTGTTGTAGATATAGAACTATAAATTTATAAGGTTAGAAATGAGTTATTTTGAAGCGTTTATTTTGGCGTTGGTGCAAGGCTTTACCGAATTTTTGCCGATCTCAAGCTCTGCACACTTGATCCTTCCTTCAGCTGTACTTGGCTGGGAAGACCAAGGTTTGGCATTTGATGTGGCGGTACACGTTGGTACATTGGCGGCAGTAGTTATCTATTTCCGCAAAGAGGTTATCTCACTACTGAATGCGTTTTTTGGTTCAGTGTTCAAAGGTGATCGAAGCAAAGAAGCGAAACTGGCTTGGATGATCATCTTGGCGACTATTCCTGCTTGTGTGTTTGGCCTGTTGATGAAAGACATCATTGAGCTTTACCTGCGTAGCGCGTGGGTTATCGCGACCACGACCATCGTGTTTGGTTTGTTGTTGTGGTGGGTAGATAAGAACTCAGCACTGCGTGACGATGAGTATCAAGCAGGCTGGAAGAAGGCGCTATTCATTGGTTTGGCGCAAGCGATGGCGATGATCCCAGGTACGTCTCGCTCTGGCGCAACTATTACTGCAGCGCTGTACCTTGGTTTTACTCGTGAAGCGGCAGCTCGTTTCTCTTTCTTAATGTCGATTCCTATTATCACGCTAGCGGGCGGCTACTTAGGCCTTAAGCTAGTCACTAGCGGTGATCCAATCCACGTTGGTACTTTGTTGACGGGTATTGTGGTCTCTTTCATCAGCGCTTATATCTGCATTCACTTCTTCTTGAAGTTAATCTCTCGCATGGGTATGACGCCATTTGTTATCTACCGCTTGATTCTAGGTTGTGGTCTGTTTGCTTTCTTGATGATGCAATAAGCCCCAACTCAAACTTCAAAACGCACAAAGCCCGCGGATTCAGCGGGCTTTGTTGTTTAAATCAATGATACAAGTTAGCTACTTTTAAGCGGTAGCTAGCGCGCTCTCAATAGCCTGAATACGACGCTTCTCTTGCTCATCACGAATATCTTTACCTTTAAAACCATCGGCAATCACGGCTTTAACATCGACCCCTAATGCAGCTTGATACGCTGCTTCAAAGCGAGGCTTTTGTGGATAAGGATCAGACTCTAATCCTTTTCTTCCGGCATGATCTGCTTGGCAACACAGCAAGATGTCATTGAGTCTCTCAGGTTTACGCCACACATCAAATTTGTTGAGGATCTTTAGGAAGGTGGATGGCTTGAGCTCACCTGCACGATGGATGTTGGAGTGCTGTTCACAGACAAGCAACGCTAAATCACGAAATTCATTCGGCACACGTACTCGTTCACATAGGGATTTGATCAGCTTGAGACCCGTATGACAGTGCATCTTATGGCTTGGCCACTCACTTGGCGGAGTAACGCCTTTACCAAGATCATGAACTTGGGCTGCAAAACGAACAGGCAGTGAAGTGCTTAATAGTGCTGCTTGCTGAGCAACCATCAAGGTGTGAATACCAGTGTCGATCTCAGGGTGCCACTTTTCAGGCTGCGGGACGCCAAATAGCGCATCCAATTCTGGGAGTACCACGGCTAGGGCACCGCATTCTCTTAAGGTTGATAAGAAGATCTCAGGGTGTGGTGTGCTCAGTGATTTGTGCCACTCTTGCCAGACTCGTTCTGCTGTTAGATGTTCTAATTCACCAGACTCAACGATACGTTGCATCATCTCCAGTGTTTCTGGCGCAATAGTAAAGTCCAAGTGATGAAGCTTGGCGGCGAAACGAGCCACACGCAGCACGCGCAGTGGATCTTCGACAAAGGCGTCTGAGACGTGTCTTAGAACGCGGTTCTCTAGGTCTTGTTGACCATGATAGGGGTCGTAGAGTGTACCTTGTTCATCTTGTGCGATAGCGTTGATGGTTAGGTCGCGACGCATGAGATCTTCTTCGAGGGTAACGTCAGGTGCAAAATAGCACTCAAAACCTGTATAGCCAGAGCCAGACTTTTTCTCAGTTCGTGCTAGTGCGTGCTCTTCTTTAGTTTTTGGGTGTAAGAAAACTGGAAACTCTTTACCAACGGCGGTAAACCCAAGTTCTTCCATCTGCTGCGGCGTACTGCCGACGACAACCCAATCTTTGTCGTAGCTCGCAATTTCCAGTAATTGGTCGCGTACTGCACCACCTACTAAATATCTGTTTAGGCTCTGGTGTATTGGTAAGCCATCGTAGTTTTGCAACTTATCACCTCGAAATCTTTTATCACTGCTGGACTTTATGGCGAGCAATGGTAATTTCCATTTATCGTAATTATAGGGCAGCCCATGTATAAGGAATATTTTGGCTTCGTAGAGATGCCATTCTCGATTGTACCAAATTCTCGCTACTTGTTTTTAAGTCAGCGTCATCAGGAAGCAATGCAGAACCTGCAAGCTGGACTGGGTGATGGTGGTGGCTTTGCCATGCTGACAGGTGAAGTGGGAACTGGCAAAACGACCGTTGCTAAGGCGATGCTGGCATCTTTGGATAACCAAACTCAAGCTGGCCTTATACTGAATCCGACATTCTCTAACATTGAGCTGCTCGAAGCGGTGTGTGATGAGTTTGAGATTGATTACCCAGAACAGGCTTCACTCAAGCAGTTGAGCCAGGCTATTCATAGTTTCTTGTTGGACAGCCATGAGCAGGGGATTCAAACTCTGCTGGTGATTGATGAAGCGCAGCATCTCGCCGCTGATGTATTGGAGCAGCTGCGCCTTCTGACCAACTTAGAGACAGACAGCCGTAAATTATTGAAAGTGCTACTGGTGGGGCAACCCGAGCTGCAGCAACATTTGCAAACCAATCAACTTCGACAGCTAGCACAACGTATCACAGGGCGTTATCACCTGTTGCCTCTCAACGCCCAAGAGGCGGGTAAGTACATTGCGTTTAGACTGGAGACAGCGGGTGCACAGCAGATGCTGTTCTCTAATCGCGCAGTGAAATCTATCGCTCAATACACCCATGGTATACCGAGATTGATTAACCTTGTGTGTGACAAAGCTCTTCAATTGAGCTTTCATCAAGGCGAAAAAACACCATCTCAAATCACCGTTGAGCAAGCGTGTCAGCAGATCATGTCGTTCCAAGCTGAGGTGTATCAAGCGCCTGTTAAACAGCCGTCGGCAGTTTGGCCGAAGCTGGTGCAGTACAGCGCGTTGAGCGTGCTAGGCTTAGGACTCGCTTGGGGGACGTTTACGTACCTACCGCAAAACATCGACAAGTGGCTTGTCAATGACCAGATGGCGTCTGACCTTGAACCTCAAATTAAAACGGCGATGCAGGCTCCTATAGAGATTCAAGCTGAAACAACAGCCCCTCTGCTGCCTGAACATATTGCTCAACAACTCACGCAGGGCACAAGTCGAGCTTCTGCTATCCAAGACCTGTATCAGTTGTGGGGTTATCAATCTTCACTTCGAGATGGCTTATGTTTGAGTGAACCACAGAGTGTGTTTGTGTGTGTTGAAGGGCAAGCGACACTGCGTGAACTGATTCAACTCAACTCACCAGTAGTATTAAACCTGACCTTTGAGGAACAGTCTTATCATGCAGTGCTGTATGGCCTTTCTGACAAGTCGGTTGAATTATTAGTGAATCAATCTTTAGTTCAAATACCGGTTTCAGCATTAGAAGCCTTGTGGCAGGGCGATTATGTTGCGATATGGAAACAACCTCTGAGAGAGACCCTTAGAGAGGGGGATTCCGGAGAAGCGGTCGCATTGCTTGATCTGCTACTGTCTGAAGCATTAGGAGAAAATGTAACGGGACAAGAGCTGTTCGATGACGAGCTAAAGCGTAAGGTTGAAGCATTTCAGATCTGGCAAGGAATGTCAGTCGATGGCATTGCAGGAAAAAGAACGCTTGCGCGCCTACAACGAATCGCTCAGTTAGATTCCCCTATCCTGACGAGCATTAATGAGGAGAGAGGGTAATGTCTCGAACAATGAGCCGTTTACAAAAATCGGAAATGCCCGGGTTCCAGCAGCACGTCGTGTCGACTCAAGCTCCTAAGTTGCGTTCGCATCGCGGCGCATCAATCGCGATGAGCCTATTGATCTTATTGGTACCATCGCTACTCGTTGCGGGAGGCTTGCTTTATCAAGAGCGAACCTCTAAAGAGCAAGAGAGTGCAGTTGCACTAACTGAGTCAGTAAGTGTGGTCGCGGCGGTCACGCCAGAGTCGACTCCTGCTCAAGAAGCCCCACAACTCGACGCTGAGTTGGTCGTGAGTAACGCAGATTCTGAGCTGTTTAGCATTCGCCCTGCACCTC
This sequence comes from Vibrio fortis, assembly GCF_000695685.1. Taxonomy (GTDB): domain Bacteria; phylum Pseudomonadota; class Gammaproteobacteria; order Enterobacterales; family Vibrionaceae; genus Vibrio; species Vibrio fortis_A. The sequence continues at coordinate 117,140 of NZ_JFFR01000028.1, forward strand.
GGGTGGGCGAATTGAAAACTCTGCCTCGTCAAATGCACTATGCATCGGTTAACGCTGAAACGGTTAACAGTGATGAGCGAGAGACTCAAGTATCGAACAAACAAGACGATTCTGCACTGGCTCAGGTTGATTCCGAGAGTGAACCGCAACAATCGCCTGCTGAATCAAGCAAGCCACAAGTGAAGCAAAGCTCTAGTAGTGCAGGCAATGAAGCGATGGAAGGTGACCTGTTACAAGGACTGGATCTTACCGAGCTGTCTCCTGAGTTAGCCCTCAAGATTGAGTCGATTCTTGATAACAGTGATTCACCGTCTGAGGTGGACATTGACCAATACCGACCTCAGCCGACTGTGCAGTTGGAGTCGCATACTCAGAGCTTAAGCGGCCGTTTACCAAGCCTGAACCTGCAAACGCATATGTACTCAAGCAGTGCAGAGAGGCGCTGGGTTAAAATCAATGACAAAGAGGTGGCACAAGGGGACTGGATAACTCCTGAAGTGCAGCTAATAGAAGTGAAGCCGCAATCTATTGTGGTGGAGTTTGAAGAGCAGGCTATCGAAATCCCAGCGCTTTATGAGTGGCAAGGTTGATCGCTGAGGCGATTGAACATTAGAAAAACAAAAAGGAGCACATGAGTGCTCCTTTTTTGATTTGTTGCGATTACGCCCAACCGTTTGGTGATTTTCTCTTACGCGGGATTAGGTGCGGAAGAATCAGACCAAACAACAGACCTAGGCCTGCGACACCGCCGCCGTACATGAAGTACTTCAGCAGTAGGTCATCTTTTTGCGTGTCTAACTTAGCGCGTAGTTCGCGGTTTTCAGTTTGAACGCTTGTCAGCTGTTGGCTGATTTCGCTGTAGTTCTGCTCTAGCTCAGAAATTTGAGTGTTGCGAGAATCAAGAGAGCTGATTAGGCCCGCTTTTTCACTATCTGCGCTTTGACGTGCGTTAGCCAGCTTAGCTTTCACTTCTGCTAGTTCTTTTTCTAGCTTAGGCATGCGCAGTGCCATGCTCTCTTGAGAAGTGACAAACTTGCTCTCAACCCAGCCTTTACGGCCACGGTTGTCTTGAATTTGGGTATAACCAGTTTGCTTATTTGCTTGTAGGAATGTGATTTTTTGACCGGCATCGACACTACCAATAATACGGTAGCTATTGTTTGGGCCAGAGTGCATATAAGTAAATAGTTTATCAGCAATATAACGGTCTTGTGCAAACGCAGCTGGGGCTGCAAGCATTGCGAACAAAACGAAGCTAATCAGTTTTTTCACAGTAAATCCCTTAACGATTTCAATTGGGGTGGGCAATAAGTCAGCCTCAGTTAGCAGATAGTATTTAGTTTCTCGGTAGGGTGCAACAAAGAAGGGAGGCTGAGCCTCCCTTTCTGTGTATTTGAGTCAATAATGACATGAGATTTACATATCGTTACTGAAACTCACAATTTTCTGACGTGCATTCAGCCCCTGAAATAGGGTTAGCCGATGAACATACCTTGAATTGCGTAGAAGAATACAACCGCAAGCAGTGCACCTGCTGGCAGTGTTACAATCCAAGAAGCAACGATGTTACGTACTACACCAAGGTTTAGAGCTGCGATACCGCGAGCGAAACCAACACCCAATACAGCACCAACAAGTGTTTGTGTTGTTGAGATTGGTAGACCAGTACCAGAAGCAAGAACTACGGTACATGCTGTTGCTAGTTGAGCTGCAAAACCACGGCTTGGTGTTAGCTCTGTAATACCAGTACCAACTGTTGCCATTACTTTATGGCCAAGTGTTGCAAGACCAACAACGATACCAAAACCACCTAGAGGTAGAATCCACCATGCGATGGTGCTCTTACCTGTGATTTCACCCATGTGTTCAACTGTTGATACAACAGCAGACAGTGGACCAATCGCGTTAGCTACGTCGTTTGAACCGTGAGCAAATGCCATCGCACACGCTGTGATAACCATAAGAACAGAGAAGATACCTTCTACGCCAGCAAAGCTGTGGTCTTCTTCGCGGTTAGCGAATTTCTTCTGGATGTATAGGTAGCCACCAACCATAACAATCGCAGAAACACCAGCAGCCCAAACCCAAGCTTCAGTGTTGCTTAGGTGAAGACCAACGTGCTTTAGGCCTTTCTTGATTGTTACTAGCGCGATCACCATTGTTGTGATGAACATGTACACAGGAACAAAACGCTTAGCGTTGAACAGTGGGTTCTCAGTATCAAAGATCAGACGCTGAGCACTTACGAAGATAACGTAAGCAAAGAAGCCAGAGATAACAGGCGTAATGATCCAGCTACCTACGATACCTTGAACGCTGCCCCAGTCCACCGCTTCAGTACCAACAGACACACAAGCGAAACCGATGATAGCACCGATAATTGAGTGCGTTGTTGAAACAGGCCAGCCCATGTAAGAAGCAAGTAGTAGCCATGTACCAGCAGCAAGTAGTGCTGACATCATGCCGAATACAAGTACGTCAGGTTGGTGTGCAAATAGAGATGTCTCGATAACACCTTTACGGATAGTATCGGTAACTTCACCGCCAGCAAGATAAGCACCAGCAAATTCAAAGATCATTGCGATAATGATCGCTTGTTTAACGGTTAGAGCTTTTGAGCCTACTGAAGTGCCCATTGCGTTCGCAACGTCATTCGCACCAATACCAATAGCCATCAAGAAACCGAAAGCTGCTGCAATAAGAATCAGGACAGTGCCGTAGTTAGCAAGGATATCCATCGTAATACCTAGTTGTTTGATAACAAGCGGAGCAAATTTAGACGCAAAAAACCGCTCAACGAGAGAAATACTCAACGCATAAGTGGTTTTGGTTAAAAAGTGCTCTTCGTTATATAGTTAACGTTTGATTTAAGATCGAGAAAGCATTACTTCAAGACGAGCGCCAACACGCTGCGCTTGGTCTGCAATACCACCGACCCATTCAAGAATCTTGTATAAGAACATGATGTCGACAGGGTTTAGATCTGCTTCAATTGCCATTAGTTGTTGGCGTAGTTCGATCTGCATCGCGTCTGTATCATCTTCGATTACATCTAATTGATGAATCATCTCAGCAACGAGTGTTACTTCACGGCCTTTAAAGCCAGTCTCAAGTAATTCATCTAGTTCATTGATTACGTTTTGTGCTTGGTTCGCTGCATCTAGGCAACGTTTAACGTAAGCGATGAAATTCTCTTGTAGAGGAGCAGGAATGACAAGCTGACGACCGTAAACGCGGCCAGCGATGTCTTTCGCTAGGTTTGCAAGTTTGTCTTGCTGAGTTAATAGCTCCAACATATCGGTGCGATCAACCGGCATAAACAAACCGCGAGGAAGTTTAAGGCGGATTTCACGTTTTAGTACGTCTGCTTCTTTTTCAAGATGAGAAATCTGCGCACGAATTTCAGCTGCCTTTTCCCAGTCACCCTTTGAAGATACTTCAAAGAAGTTAACTAGGTGAGAACAACATTCGTTCACACACACAACGTGACGTTGCAAAGGTTTAATTGGGGACTTTGCAAATAACCCCATAATTGTATTTACTGGCATGGTTGTCCAACCTAATAAATAATAACCTTAAAAAAAACATACACCATGTTCGTGGTGAAATGTTAAGCGATGGCTATAAAGTCGCGCATGTTAACCTAATCAATCTCTCATTAAAACTGTTTTAGATCATCATATGGGCGATATTTCTGACTTGCCGAGTTCTAAAATTGGCAATATCCTGTTCCTATCTTCCCAGAAAGGTATAACTATGGAAACCGAGATAGAACTGAAGTTTTTTGTTTCTCCTGAATTTTCAGAGACTTTACGCAATAAAATTGCTGAAACGAAGGTACTTCAGCACAGTTGTCGAGAGCTAGGTAACATCTACTTTGATACGCCGGACAACTGGCTACGTGAGCACGATACTGGCTTGCGCATTCGACGCTTTGATGACGTATTTGTACAAACTGTAAAAACAGCGGGTCGTGTGGTTGCAGGTTTACACCAGAGACCAGAGTACAATGCGGAGCACGATAGCAATCAACCGAATCTATCTCTTCACCCTGGCGATATTTGGCCAGACGGTAAGGATATCGAGACACTGCAATCTGAACTGATTCCTCTCTTTTCGACGAACTTCACTCGCGAACAATGGCTGGTGGGGATGCCTGATGGCAGTCAGATTGAGGTGGCGTTTGACCAAGGCTTTGTTGAGTCTGGTGACAAACAAGAGCCAATCTGTGAGGTTGAGTTAGAGCTTAAATCTGGACAGGCCGATGCACTATTCACACTGTCGCGACAGTTCTGTGAACAGGGCGGGATGCGTTTGGGCAATCTGAGCAAAGCAGCAAAAGGCTATCGCTTGGCGCAGGGTTACCAAGGTGATGAAGTTAAACCTTTGGCGTTGGTGGATACTGATAAGCACGACACGGTTGAATCTTGCTTTATTCAGTCACTAGAACATGCTCTATCTCACTGGCACTACCATGAGCAGATCTTCACTGAGCGCCAGTCAATTGAAGCACTGCATGAGATCAGCCACTCTCTGAGCTTTATCCGTCAAACATTTACTATTTATGGTGGCATTGTCCCGCGTCGTGCGAGCGCGATCCTCCGCCAAGAGCTTAAATGGTTAGAGCAAGAACTAGAGTGGCTTAAGAGCTACGACCATCTAGAAGACTTGCTAGAAGATAAAGGCCACGTTTTACGTAAGCTAGATGCTCGTAAGTTCTTGGTTGCTGAACTTAAAGAGATGCAAGAGCAGCTTCCAGATCGTGAAGAACTACTCACTCTTTTGAGCTCTGCGCGTTATACAGGTTTGCTGCTTGATTTGAGCCGTTGGATCCTATCGCGCGGTTGGCAGCCATTCCTTGATGATAAAGCGCGTGAACAAATGGCTCGTGGCATTGAGTGGTTCTCGGTTAAGCAATTAGATCGCACTTGGGCTGAGCTAATGGAAGCTTTCCCGCCTGAACGTGTCATGACCAGCCAAGCTTACATCGATCAGCAGTACCGCCTAATGCGCAACCTATATTCAGGTGTTGGGTTTGCCAGCTTGTATGATGCTGATGAACGTAACAGCTTCCGTCTACCGTGGGCAGATATGATCCAAGGCATTGATGACCTATTGATGCTAAGAACGCTTGCCCCGTTAACTGACAAGTTAGAGGGTGATGAGAAGGATCAACTGGAGCGTTGGTTGGCTCGCCAAGAGGTGTCTATCCTGCATGCGATGGAGCAGACGCGTCAGATCAGCGTTGAAGTTGAGCCATACTGGCAAGACTAATAAAAACCAAATAGAACATGAAAATAGGGCATTGTGCCCTATTTTTTTATCTGCTGTTCTAGCTTATCTAACCGTTCAAGGATCTGTTGCTGTTGTTCCAGAATAAGGTCGAGCTTTTTGTCCTTGTTCTCCAGCTTCTGATTCTGTAAATCGGTCGGTTCTGTGATTAGTGAAGTCACTAATCCTGAGATCATACCGAATACACCCACACCACAAATGATCACTAAAGAGGCAACCAATTTTCCTGAGTTTGTCACTGGGTAGTGATCGCCATAGCCTACGGTACTAATCGTCACAAACGCCCACCACAATGCGTCGTGGCCAGTGGTAATGTTCGCCCCTGGCTGTTTATGCTCAAGCAGCAGAATCGTGCCAGCACCAATGGTGAGCAATAGCACTAGCAATAAAATGATGGAGGCGAGTGTGGTTTCTTTGCGATTGCGAAACAGCTCTCTAAAAATACGTTTGCTTGAGCGTAAAACCAAAATAACCCGTAATATCTGAAAGATACGTGCGAAGCGTAGTGGTTCTATCATCGGGATACTGGCAAGGAAATCTATCCAGTGGATCTTTAAATATGATGTTTTACTTTCCGCTCGAAATAGATCAATAGTGAGCTGCAGAAGAAAAACACTACAGATTACAAAATCGAGGCCGATAAGAACTTGTTTAGATTCGTTATCGATAGGTGCGAACAATAAGCCAGAGATCACAAATAACGCTAAGAAAGAGAGAATCAGTGATAATAAGCTCATTGGCTTGGGTGTGTCTTTGGTACTATCTAACATTCATACGAAGCTCGAAATAAATCGCAATCTTTAGCAAATCGTTGCTATTGCGCGGATATGGAAGCGTCCAATATATAAGACTTAATGGAGAACTGACAATGACCAAACTGTCATTCAAGCCGTGGGAAAGGGTAATCTCTGACGTTCGTCTCGTTCCAAAAATGATCATGCTGATGGTATTCAGTACCATTTTGATCATTGCCAAGCAATTGTGGGATGCAAGCACATTCTATGATTCACTGCTTGCAGCAACGAACAACGCGCAAGTAGCACAAGAGCACTACGAAACGTACCTAGTACAAGTGGCTTGGCAAACTGGCTTGATGATTGTGGTGTTTGTGGTTCTTCTGATGGCAGCGGCACGTGTAATGCTGCGCCAGACTCAGTATCTGAGTGAAGCCATTAAAACGATGGCGGATAAAAATCTGTCAGTGCCAATCCATATGGACTGTAAAGATGAGTACGGTGATGTTGCTCGTGAACTAGAGAAAACTCGCGTCCAACTGAATGACATGATTAAAACGCAAGTGGCTTCATCTGATGAATTGTTTGCACTGACCGAGGTGATGACGATCAGTATGTCAGAAACCAAAGAGTCAGCGCAGGAAGAGTTCAACGAGATAGATCAGCTAGCGACTGCAATGAGTGAGATGACGTCAACGGTTCAAACGGTGGCTGAGCACGCACAGAATGCCTCTTCTCTCACAGAGCAAGCATCAGGCCAAGCCCTGACGGGTCAAAAGTTTGTACAAGGCTCTGTGTCTAAGATGAGTGAGCTCTCGACTGATATCGCAGCATCAGCGGCGGCGGTAAACCAAGTTGAAGAGCGTGTAGACTCAATTGGAAGCGTAGTGGGTACTATCCAAGGTATTTCTGAGCAGACTAACCTTTTGGCATTGAACGCAGCAATCGAAGCTGCACGTGCTGGTGAGGCAGGTCGTGGCTTTGCGGTTGTTGCTGATGAAGTGCGCAACCTAGCGCAACGCACTCAACAAGCCACGGTCGAAATTCAAGATATGATCACTCATCTGCAAACCAGTGCAAACTCAGCGGTTGAGTTGATGGAGAAGAGTGTTGTCGAAGCAGCTGAAGGCGTTGATTTGGTCACCAACGCCGGCTCAGAGCTTGATGGCATCGTGAGCCAAGTAAATCAAATCAATGATATGAATTTCCAAATCGCGACAGCGGCAGGTCAGCAGAGCAGCGTTGCAGAAGAGATGAATGTGAATCTAACCAATGTTCGCGAACTGGTAGAAGCATCGGTCACTGTGGTTGGTGAGCTTCTTGAGACCTCACAAATCATGCAAACCAATGCTGAAGAGCTGGATGGTAAGATCAAGCAATTCAAGGTCTAAGTAGGCTTTACACGCTTAGGTTTTGTTTCTAATCCGATAAAACGCCCACATTCCAGATGTGGGCGTTTTTTATTGGCTTAAGTTTGATATAAATAGAGACAGTATGCGCTTAGTCAAACAAGGAAGAAAAATGCAATTGCCTGCTTCACTTACTCAGCACTCTCAATCGGCTTTAGAAAACCTGCTTGAACATCAAGGCGAAGCGATTTCGACTTGGTCTCCTCAATATCAAGAGCAACTTAACTACGTTTTAGGGCTGAGCAGTTTTGTCGGCGATTGCTTGCAACGTGACAGTGAGTTAGCAAAAGTGCTGCCTTCAATGCTTGAGTGTGAAGAGCGTGCCGAAGGCTATCGAGAGAGGTTGGCAGCCCTGCTGGTTGAATGCCAAGATGAGATGAGCGGCCAGCGGGTGTTGCGTCAGTTTCGTAATCGCGAAATGTCTTATATCGCTTGGCGTGATTTTACCGCGTCTTGGCCTCTAGAGCAGAGTCTTAGCCACCTTTCAATGCTCGCAGAGGCCATGATCTTTGAAACCTATCAGTGGCAATACAACATCTGTTGCCAAGAGTGGGGCACGCCTTGTAATGCGCAGGGAGAAGCTCAACCTATGCTGATCATCGGCATGGGCAAGCTAGGCGGTGGTGAGTTGAACTTCTCTTCAGATATCGACCTTATTTTTACCTACCCTGAGAATGGCGAGACACAAGGTGCACGCCGCAGTATCGCTAATGCGCAGTTTTTCACGCGCCTTGGACAGCGCATTATCAAGGCGCTCGACCAACAAACCTTTGATGGCTTTTGCTACCGCGTTGACATGCGACTACGCCCATTTGGTGAAAGCGGTCCATTGGTCATGAGTTACGCTGCGCTAGAAGATTACTATCAAGAGCAAGGGCGTGATTGGGAGCGCTATGCCATGGTGAAAGCTCGGGTCATGGGGAGTGAGATGTACCCTGAGTATCAAGAGCTGCGCCAAATGCTGCGTCCGTTTGTGTTCCGTCGTTATATTGATTTCAGTGCTATTCAATCTTTGCGTCGAATGAAATCGATGATCAGCAGCGAGGTTCGTCGTCGCGGCTTATCCAACAATATTAAGCTTGGCCCTGGTGGAATTCGTGAAGTGGAATTTATTGCGCAGGTCTTTCAACTGATTCGTGGTGGGCGTGAACCAAGCCTGCGAGACCGTGGCCTATTGAACACCCTCGAAGCCATCGATAGCTTGAAGCTTTTAGAGTCAGGTGAAGTTGCACACCTCAGAGACGCCTACCTATTCCTTCGCCGTTTAGAGAACCTACTGCAAGCGATGGCCGACAAGCAGACTCAAACCCTGCCTGATAATGAGCAAGAGCAGCTCCAACTGGCGGTAGCGATGCAGTTTGAAAGCTGGCAGGCACTGATTGATGAGACCCGTCAGCACATGGCCAATGTTCATGTGGTGTTTGAAGAGCTTATCGGTGTGGAAGAGGAGGAAGCGAATCCAATCGCGAGCCACTTCAGTGAGCTGTGGGATATGGCACATAAGCCAGATGTGATTGAGCATGTCTTGGAGACAGACATTGATGCCGTCGACCCACAGAAAGCCGCTAATACCATTATTCAGTTTAAGGCTGACATCGCGAAGAAAACGTTAGGCCCAAGAGGACGTGAAGTTCTTAACCGTTTGATGCCGAAAGTGTTCCAAGCTTTATATACCAATAAAGATGCAGAGTTTGGGTTGTCGCGTGTGCTGCACCTGCTGCATAAAATCGTCACGCGAACGACGTACCTTGAACTGCTCGATGAGCACCCAGCGGCTCTGACTCAGTTGGTACGCCTGTGTACCGCGAGTCCGATGATCTCAGAGCAGTTAGGGCGTTACCCAATCCTGCTTGATGAATTGATCGATCCTCAGCAGTTGTATAACCCAGTACCACTCGAGTCCTATAAAACTGAGCTGCGTGATTATCTTGCACGCATTCCAGAGGATGACATGGAACAACAGATGGAAGGGCTGCGTCAGTTTAAGCAGACCTGCATCTTGAGAATTGCAGCGGCAGATATTGCAGGTGTGCTACCTGTGATGAAGGTGAGCGATCACTTAACCTATCTAGCAGAGGCGATTGTGGAAGCGGGGGTGAATCAAGCTTGGCTGCAGGTATCGGCTAAATATGGCGAGCCAACACACATTAAAGACCGTGATGGACGCGGCTTTGCGGTCGTTGGTTATGGCAAAGTCGGTGGTTGGGAGCTAGGTTACAATTCGGACCTAGATATCGTCTTCATGCATGACTGCCCAGTGCATGTTTATACCGACGGAAAAAAAGAGATCGATGGTCGTCAATTCTATCTGCGATTGGCCCAACGTATTATTCATATCTTCTCGACTCGCACGGCCTCAGGCATTCTTTATGAGGTTGATACGCGCCTGAGACCTTCTGGTGCATCTGGCTTGTTAGTAAGCCCAACCGATGCCTTTGACGAATACCAGCACAGTGAAGCGTGGACGTGGGAGCATCAGGCATTAACTCGCGCGCGCATGATCTATGGTGATGAGCCTTTGGCATTGGCGTTTAACAAGACGCGTCATGAGGTGTTATGTCTTGAGCGTGATGGTGAAAGCCTCAAGCAAGAGGTAGTTAAGATGCGCGAAAAAATGCGTGACCACCTCGGCGGTAAGAAAAGCGATCGCTTTATGCTTAAACAAGACAATGGTGGCATAACCGATGTTGAGTTTCTTGCTCAATACCTGGTACTGAGATACAGCCATGAGAAACCAAAGCTGACACGTTGGTGTGATAATGTGCGCATCTTCGAGAGCTTGATGTCACAGGGTATTATGGAAGAACCACAAGCGATGGCACTCACTCACGCCTACACCACACTGCGTGATGAAATTCATCACCGTAACCTACTTAATCTCGATGCTGATGTGGCAATGGATAAGTTTGAGCAAGAGAGAGCTCTCGTCACTCAGGCTTGGCAGCAGTGGATGCTCGCTGAATAGTGGGAACCTTGTATCAACGCAACTGTCTAGAATATGAAGCGGTGACTCAAACCGCTTCATTGCCTTTTTCTATGGTTTAGCCACTACTATCAGTGTGCTAGACTCTATCCAGATTCGATTTTTGGAGATCCCTAATGAAACCTATTCTACCAGACTACAGCCAATCGGGTGTGTTGATTGTCGGTGATGTGATGCTAGACCGTTACTGGTATGGCCCTACCGGTCGTATTTCACCAGAAGCGCCAGTACCTGTAGTAAAAGTAGAGAATAACGAAGAGCGTCCTGGTGGTGCAGCTAACGTGGCAATGAATATTGCATCATTAGGCGGCCATGCGCATATCGTTGGTTTAACGGGTAAAGATGAGCCTGCACAAGTACTTAAGAACACACTGAGTGCACTTAAAGTTAATTGTGATTTTGTTGAGCTAGAAGATTACCCAACCATCACTAAGCTACGTGTGATGAGCCGTGGTCAACAGTTGATTCGTCTAGATTTTGAAGACAAATTTGAGAACACTGACCCTGAGTTGGTTCTGTCTCGTATGGAACAAGCGCTACCGAACGTGCGCTCTGTGATCCTGTCTGATTACGCAAAAGGTGCGCTTGAGCATGTTCAACGCTTTATTCAGAAAGCGCGTGCAGCAAATGTTCCAGTGTTTATTGACCCGAAAGGTGCGGATTTTGAACGCTACCGTGGTGCAACACTGCTGACGCCGAACATGGCTGAATTTGAGCTAGTTGCGGGTAAAGTGAAATCTGAAGAGGAGCTAGTGGCGAAAGGTTTAGCTCTGATTGAAGAATTTGATTTTGAAGCGTTACTTGTTACTCGTAGTGAGCACGGTATGACGCTACTGCGTAAGGGCCAAGAACCGTTCCACCTGCCGACACAAGCGAAAGAAGTGTACGACGTAACGGGTGCGGGCGATACAGTTATCTCGGTACTTGCGGCTTCTGTTGCTGCAGGTAAGCCACTTGATGAGGCGTGTGCACTGGCAAACGCAGCAGCAGGTGTTGTTGTTGGTAAGCTAGGTACTTCGACTCTGTCTATGATTGAGTTAGCAGAAGCGGTACACGGTAGCCAAGATACAGATTACGGCGTGATTTCAGAGGCTGCTTTGATTGAAGCGGTGAAACGAGCTCGCGCTAAAGGCGAGAAAGTAGTTATGACTAACGGCTGTTTCGATATTCTTCATGCGGGCCATGTTTCTTACATGAACCACGCAGCTGAGCTAGGTGACCGCCTGATTGTAGCTGTGAATACCGATGAGTCTGTTAAACGCTTGAAAGGCCCTGGTCGTCCTGTAAACCCAACTGATCGTCGTATGGCGGTTCTTGCTGGCTTGGGTGCAGTAGATTGGGTTGTTCCTTTCTCTGAAGATACGCCACAGCGTCTAATCTCTGAAGTTCTGCCGAGCATCCTAGTTAAGGGCGGTGATTACAAGCCAGAAGAGATCGCTGGTGGTGCAGAAGTGATTGCTGCAGGCGGTGAAGTGAAAGTGCTTAACTTTGAAGATGGCTGCTCAACCACAGAGATCATTGAAGCGATCAAAGGCGGTCGTGGATAAGCGCCTTAATTGATTTGATATCCGATAAATAAAAATGCCGCTCAATGAGCGGCATTTTTGTATCTGCATATGTAGAGAGCGATAAGTTCGCTCTCTATCAGACAGTGTGTTGAGTGATTAGCTCGCTGGTTTTAGACCTGCGTTTACGTCAACAATGTCTTGCTCGCTTAGTGTACCTACCGCTTGGCGCAGTTGCAGTACGCTTAGGATGTAGTTGTAACGAGCGTCAGATAGGTTCTTGTTCGCATCGTATAGACGACGAGTTGAATCAAGTACGTCAACGATAGTACGAGTACCTACATCGAAACCTGCTTCTGTCGCTTCAAGTGCAGATTGAGCTGAAACTACCGATTGCTCGTAAGCACGTAGTGCGCCGATCGATGCGCTGATGTTGTTGTTGAACGCGCGAACGTCTTTAACAACACTACGGTAAGTTGCTTCAAGATCTTCACTTGCTGCTACGTAGTTGTATTCAGCCTGCTTAGTTAGCGAGGTCGTGTTACCACCTGTGTATAGTGGCACAACTAGGTTTAGGCCAAGGTTTAGGTTGTCTTGGTCATAGTCACTTGAACTGTTCGACTGATCAGCTAGAGAGTAGCTACCATCAAGCGTTAGGCTTGGAAGGTGACCAGAGCTTGCTAGCGAGATGTTATCTTTCGCGATGTCTTGAGAGATACGTGCAGCCAGTAGGCTTAGGTTTTTCTCTTGAGCTTGTTCAACTAGCGCGACTGCTGACTCAGAAGACTTGCTTGCTGAGAAGCGGTCAGTATCAAGAATGCTTAGGTTAGAGTGCTCTTGACCTGTGATTTCACGAAGACCTTCGTAGTTGTTAGTCAGTGTGTTTTCAGCTAGAACTTCGTCAGCTAGCACTGCATCGTATTGTGCTTGTGCATCGTGTACGTCAGTAATTGCCGATAGACCAACCTCAAAGCGCTGCTTAGTTTGCTCTAGTTGACGAGCAACAGCAGCTTTCTCTGCACGAACGAACTCAAGGTTGTCTTGTGCACGCAGTACTTCGAAGTAAGCCGTCGCAACACGAAGGATCAGACCTTGTTGCTCCGCCGCGTATGATGAATCAGCTTGACGTGCTGTTTTCTCAGCTGTGTCTAGTGTGATCCAAGAAGAGCGTTGGTAAAGCTCTTGCGTGAAGCCAATGCCTGCGCCCCAAACGTTGCTGTCATTGTTTGCGCTGTTACGGTCACCACGGTTGATGTCGTAGTTCGCAGTTAGGTTGATTTGCGGTAGTAAAGTACTACGGCTAGAAGTGACTGCTTCAAAAGCGGCATCACGCTGCGCAGCTGAACGAAGAAGTGTTGGATCGTTTTGTTTTGCTTGGTCATATACTTCGGCTAGCGTATCAGCGAAAGCTGATGAACTCAGGCTGCCAATTGCTGCACTGATAAATAGTGGAAGCAGTTTTCTCATTTTCCTATTCCTGCCTTAATAGAATTTTTCTTTACAGAGTTTAACTCAGTTTGGTGGTAATTTACTCGAAACTTTGCACTTTTTTACATTTAACTGTCCACTTGTGCAATATTTATTTTCGGATACTTAAATTTAATTATAAATTTTGTATAAAAAGTTGAACCTAGACCTTGGTAGTTAACTCGTACAATGAGTAAACTATAAAGATCACTTAGTGAGGTGCTAAATGCAACAGTATGACAATCAACAACATGAGTTTACTCCACAAGATGTGGAAATTGTCTCAAAAGAAACGCTCTTTCGTGGTTTTTTCAAAATGGTTAAGTACACCTTTCGACATAAGTTGTTTGAAGGCGGGTGGAGTAAGCCAATAGAACGCGAAATGTTTGAGCGTGGACATGCTGCTGCACTGCTACCTTACGATCCTATTCGAGATGAAGTAGTGATCGTCGAGCAGATCCGAGTTGGTGCCCTTGAGCACGAGAACCCTTGGCAATATGAGATTGTCGCGGGAATCATCGATACCGATGAATCACCGGAACAAGTCGCTCGTCGAGAAGCGGTCGAAGAGGCTGGTGTTGAAGTGACTCATGTCTTACCGATCACTTCATACTACCCATCATCGGGTGGTTGCTCTGAGAAGCTGGATGTAATGGTTGGCTGCGTTGATGCTACCACGGCGAAAGGTGTCCATGGGCTTGACTACGAAGGTGAAGATATTCGCGTTCAGGTTATGAGTCGTGAACAAGCTTATCAACTGGTACAGCAAGGTGTGTTCGAAAATGGTGCTACTATTATTGCTTTGCAATGGTTGCAATTGAACTACCTGGATTTACAGTCAAAGTGGAAAGAGTAACGCTATGCCGAATATAGCGGTGAAAAAGCCGTATCATGTTGATCTTGCTGAATTGATGCGAGTCTATGAGACTAATTACGCGAAATTGAACGCGCTGCTGCCTGTGGGACACCAGGTCGGCGACGTGCGTTGTTATCAAGCGGTTAATATGGTGTATCAATTGACAGTGAATGAGGTCACAAAATACACCACATTAATAGATATATGTCAGAGTGATGCGATGCCAGTATTCCCTTTGCCAAAAATGTCTGTCAGGCTATATCACGACGCTCGCGTTGCAGAAGTGTGTGCCAGTGGGGACTTCTCAAGAGTCAAAGCGAAATACGACTACCCAAACACCAAACTTTTGCAAAAAGACGAGAAATTTCAACTCAATAAGTTTCTTGGCGAATGGTTAACGTTTTGTTTAAAAAATGGAATCAGTCGCACACCTATTACGCTGAGTTAGCGTACGTTTGAATACTTTGAAGATCTAACAGTAACGTATCTGGATTTGTTATTTTGGAATTATCACACACTTCAAAATTAGATGAGAGCAGCATTAAGTTAGTGCAACTGACCGACACGCACCTCTTTGCGCCAAGTAATGGCAGCCTGCTGAGCATCAACACAGAAGATAGCTTTCGTGCTGTTGTCGATGGCATTGTGAACCAAGGTTATGAATATGAAGCGGTTCTGGCGACTGGTGATATCTCTCAAGATCACAGCGCAGAGTCTTACCAAAAATTTGAGGCTGGCATTCAGCCTTTAGAGAAGCCTTGTTACTGGTTGCCAGGTAACCACGACTATAAACCCAATATGGGCAGCGTTATCCCATCAGCTCAAATACAGTGTGTTGAGCACGTGCTGTTGGGAGAACATTGGCAGATGATTCTGCTCGACTCACAAGTCGTCGGTGTGCCACATGGTCGCTTAAGCGATCAACAGCTTGATCTATTAGAACAGAAATTAGCGGAATACCCGCAAAAGCACACATTAGTTTTGCTGCATCACCATCCACTACTGGTTGGTAGTGCTTGGCTTGATCAACACAGTTTAAAAGATGCTGATCAGTTCTGGGATGTCGTATCACAACACAGCAATGTTCGTGGTGTTTTATGTGGCCACGTGCATCAAGACATGAATCGTGAGCACCTAGGTGTACAGGTTATGGCGACGCCATCGACTTGTGTTCAGTTCAAGCCAAATTCAGACGACTTTGCGCTTGATACGCTCAGCCCTGGCTGGCGAGAGCTTGAATTGAAGCCGAACGGTGAGATTACGACAGAAGTACGTCGACTTGAGCGCGGTGCATTTGCCCCTGACTTCAACGCCGAGGGGTACTAATGTCAGCTGCTACGCCACAAACAAAGCCTTCAATGTTGCTCTATATCCACGGTTTTAATAGCTCATCGCGTTCGCACAAAGCCAATGTCATGGCTGAGTACTGTGCTGAGCATCGTCCTGATATCAAGGTAGTGACGCCACAACTTCCTAGCTTTCCCGCTCTGGCAGCAGCGTATCTTAAGAGCGTTGTCGAAGAGCACAAAGAGCAGTACCAAATTGCGCTGGTGGGTAGTTCGTTAGGTGGTTATTTGTCGACGTGGCTAAATGCGCATTATGGGTTTAAAGCGGCTGTGGTTAATCCAGCAGTGAAACCTTATGAGTTGTTGACCGACTACCTCGGTGAACAGGTTAACCCATACACCAATGAACATTATGTTTTAGAGGAAAAACACATTGATGAGCTCAAGCAGCTCGATGTGGTCTCTATTTCCGAGCCAAGTGATTTTTGGTTATTGCAGCAAACGGAAGATGAAGTTTTAGATTACCGCCAAGCGGTGGCTAAGTTTCAAGGAGCGAAGCAGACTGTAGAAGAGGGCGGCGACCACAGCTTTGTCGATTTTGAACGTTACCCTCAAAAGATAATTGAATTTCTAGCCTTATAAGGTTTAACTTCAGCCGCAACATCTTATCTTTTTTGCCTGTTATTTCATCTGTCAGTGGTGAAATATCATAGTTTGGTGTCATAGTTTTTGAACGTGCTTGACATCAAACCCCTGCTTCCAGACTATATTCCCCAATACTTTCGCTCGTTCGCTCTGCTGTGAGGGTTCACGGCAACTAACACGGTTATATCGAATTAGAGCCCAGCGAACAGACGTAAATTTTTTGAGTAAACTCCGTATTATGACTGAACAATATAATGCAAAAGACCTCGAGGTTCTTGAAGGTCTCGACCCGGTTCGACACCGCCCGGGGATGTATACCGAGACTGAAAGGCCAAACCACTTAGCCCAAGAAGTTATCGATAACTCTGTAGATGAAGCATTGGCTGGCCACGCGAAGAAGATCAAAGTGGTCTTGCACGCTGACCAATCTTTAGAAGTGGTGGATGATGGTCGTGGTATGCCTGTCGATATTCACCCAGAGAAAGGTATCTCAGGTGTTGAGCTGATTTTAACTAAGCTCCACTCAGGTGGTAAGTTCTCAAACAATAACTATAAGTTCTCAGGCGGCCTACACGGTGTAGGTATATCTGTGGTGAACGCACTCTCGAAGCGTGTTGAAGTTACCGTCCGTCGTGATGGTCAAGTCCATGAAATTGCATTTGAAAATGGCGTTGCTGTCACCGACTTAACTGTTACTGGCTCATGTGGCCTGCGTAATAGCGGTACATCAGTCCATTTTTGGCCGGATGCGAAGTACTTCGACAGCTCTAAATTCTCTGTGCTGCGCTTGGTGAACAACCTACGCGCGAAAGCTGTTCTATGTCCAGGCCTAGAGATCACCTTTAGCGATAAGGTGAACAACGAAGAACATAAATGGTTCTACGAAGATGGTCTAAAGGACTACCTTGCAGAGGGCGTGAAGGGTTACACCCTACTACCTGAAGAGCCGTACATCGGTGAATTCACAGCAGAAACCGAAATGGCAAACTGGGCTGTGATCTGGCAGCCAGAAGGCGGTGAGATGATCACTGAGAGTTACGTGAACCTAGTACCAACCAAGCAAGGTGGTACCCACGTAAACGGCCTACGCCAAGGTCTATTGGATGCAATGCGTGAGTTCTGTGAATTCCGAAACCTGTTGCCGCGTGGTGTTAAGCTAACCGGTGATGACATCTTCGATCGCTGTTCATACGTGTTATCGGTGAAGATGCAGGACCCTCAGTTTGCAGGTCAAACGAAAGAGCGCCTCTCTTCTCGTCAAACCGCTGCGTTCGTATCTGGCGTTGTAAAAGATGCATTCAGCTTGTGGCTTAATGAAAAACCGCAACTGGCTGAGCAACTAGCCGAAACCTGTATTGCCAATGCGCACCGTCGTATGCGTGCCAGCAAGAAGGTGGTACGTAAGAAGGTGGCATCAGGCCCTGCATTACCAGGTAAATTGACAGATTGTTCGGTTCAAGACTTAAACCGCACTGAAATCTTCTTCGTGGAAGGGGACTCAGCGGGTGGCTCGGCGAAGCAAGCGCGTGATCGTGAGTTCCAAGCTGTGATGCCACTGCGTGGTAAGATTCTTAACACGTGGGAAGTATCGGCTGACCAAGTTCTTGCATCTCAAGAAGTACACGATATCTCGGTGGCTTTGGGTATCGACCCAGACAACGATGACCTGTCTGGCCTACGTTACGGTAAGATCTGTATCCTTGCCGATGCGGACTCGGATGGTCTACACATTGCGACGCTGCTGTGTGCTCTGTTTACTCGTCACTTCCGCTCTTTGGTTGAAGCAGGTCATATCTATGTGGCTATGCCGCCTCTGTATCGTATCGACTGTGGCAAAGAAGTGTTCTATGCCCTTGATGACGATGAGAAAGATGGTGTGCTAGAGCGCTTATCGAAGAAGAAAGCCAAGATCAACGTACAACGATTCAAAGGTCTGGGTGAGATGAACCCACTTCAGCTACGCGAAACCACCATGGATCCAAATACTCGTCGTCTGGTTCAGCTAACGATTGATGACAGTGAAGCGACCAACGAAATGATGGACATGCTGCTAGGTAAGAAGCGTGCTGATGATCGCCGTTCATGGCTACAAAACAACGGTGATTTGGCCGAGGTATAATGAATGTCTAACGAAATTACTTTTGATGGCGTTGAACAATTGCCAATGCGCAAGTTCACCGAAGATGCCTATTTAAATTACTCAATGTACGTAATCATGGATCGTGCATTGCCTTACATTGGCGACGGCCTTAAGCCAGTACAGCGTCGTATTATCTACGCGATGTCTGAGCTTGGCTTGTCAGCAGCTTCAAAATACAAGAAGTCGGCACGTACCGTTGGTGATGTACTGGGTAAGTACCATCCACACGGTGACTCGGCGTGTTACGAAGCCATGGTATTGATGGCACAACCGTTCTCTTACCGCTACCCATTGGTAGATGGCCAAGGTAACTGGGGTGCTCCGGATGATCCGAAATCATTCGCTGCGATGCGTTATACCGAAGCGAAACTGTCTAAGTTTGCTGAGGTTTTGCTTGGCGAATTAGGCCAAGGCACAGTTGAGTGGCAACCAAACTTTGACGGCACGATGAAAGAGCCGCAAATGCTGCCAGCGCGCCTGCCTCATATTCTACTTAACGGTATCACTGGTATCGCGGTAGGTATGGCAACAGATATCCCGCCACATAACGTGCGTGAGATTGCCGATGCGACTATCAAACTGATCGATAGCCCGAAAGCGGAACTGTCGGAAGTGATGGAGCATGTAAAAGGTCCTGACTACCCAACCGAAGCTGAGATTATTTCTCCGAAATCAGATATCGAGAAGATCTACAAAACGGGGCGTGGCAGCATCAAGATGCGTGCGGTTTGGCACAAAGAGGGCTCTGATATTGTTATCACGGCTCTGCCTCACCAAGTATCGGGCGCTAAGCTTCTAGAGCAAATAGCTAACCAGATGCGTGCTAAGAAGCTACCAATGGTAGACGATCTGCGTGATGAATCGGATCACGAAAACCCAACACGTATCGTTGTGGTGCCTCGTTCTAACCGTATCGACTGCGATCAGCTGATGAGCCACCTGTTCGCTTCAACGGATCTTGAGAAGAACTTCCGTGTAAACTTGAACATGATTGGTCTAGATAACCGTCCTCAAGTTAAAGGCCTAGTTCAGATCCTTAAAGAGTGGATTGAGTTCCGTCGTACAACAGTACGTCGTCGTTTACAGCACCGTCTTGATAAAGTGCTAGCGCGCTTACACATCTTAGAAGGTCTTTTGGTTGCTTATCTCAACCTTGATGAAGTGATTGAGATCATCCGAACTGAAGACGATCCTAAAGCAGTGCTTATGAAGCGCTTTGGTATCACAGAGATTCAAGCAGACGCAATCCTAGATACCAAACTTCGCCATCTTGCTAAGCTGGAAGAGATGAAGATCCGTGGCGAGCAAGATGAGCTAGAGAAAGAGCGTGAAAAGCTAGAGAAGCTACTAGGCTCTGAACGTCGCCTGAACACTTTGATTAAGAAAGAGATTCAAGCGGACGCAGATAAGTACGGTGATGACCGTCGTTCTCCACTGGTTGAGCGTGCAGAAGCGAAAGCACTGACAGAGCGCGACCTTGTCCCAAGTGAACCAATCACAGTCGTGCTTTCTGAGAAAGGTTGGATTCGTCATGCGAAAGGGCATGAAGTGGATCCAGAAGGCTTGAACTACAAGTCGGGTGACAAATACCTTGCGAGTGCGCGTGGTAAGAGCAACCAACAAGCAGTATTCCTCGGCAGTGATGGCCGCAGCTACTCGCTTGAGTCTCACTCTCTGCCTTCGGCGCGTAGCCAGGGTGAGCCGATTACTGGCCGCTTGAATATCAATGCTGGCAGCTCGATCCGACAAGTTGTGATGGGTGAAGACGATCAGCTATGGCTGGTGGGCTCCGATGCAGGCTACGGCTTCGTGTGTAAAGGCAGTGACCTGTTATCGAAGAACAAGAGCGGTAAAGCTCTGGTGAACTTGCCTCAAGCGTCTGAAGTGATGCTACCAAGTCCGATTGAAGATCTTGAGACCAACGAGATCCTGGCGATTACTAACCAAGGTCGTATGTTGTTGTTCCCAATTAAAGATCTGCCTCAATTGAGCAAAGGTAAGGGTAACAAGATCATCAATATCCCATCAGCGAAGGCCAAAGAGCGTGAAGAGTTTGTCTCACACCTAATGGCTATTCCTCAAGGAACAACACTGACGCTGTATGCGGGTAAGCGTAAGCTTGGCTTGAAGCCGGCTGATCTGGATAACTTCCGCGGTGAGCGTGGTCGTCGTGGTGGACTACTGCCAAGAGGCCTACAGCGTGTTACTCGCATCGATATTGAGAGTGACGACTAATCGCAGCTTTTGATCAACAGCTTTATAGATAATAAAAAACCCAGCCTTGAGCTGGGTTTTTGTTGTTAGCAATCTACTTAGTGTTAGTCGTAGATCCGTCTAATCTAACTAGCGCTTGTCTTCCGCAATCGTCACCTTGAGGGTTTTGCTTTTACCTTGACGAAGTATGCCCACATCGACCACTGTGCCAGGTCTTAGGTCGGTAACGATATCCATAACGCTCTGGCGTCCATTGATCTTGGTGTTATCGATACTGATGATGATGTCTTGAACCTCGAATCCAGCATCAGCAGCAGGACCTGCAGGATCGATACCTAGCACTACAATGCCACCAATGTTTTTATTGCCCAGTAAACGGGAAGTAACCGAGTTGATGTCTTGTCCATCGATACCGATATAGCCACGGATCACACGGCCATCAGCGATGATCTTCTGCATGATCTTGTTGGCTAAACCATAAGGAATAGCAAATGAGATGCCGTAGGTTTCCATGTCTGTCGCTTGTTGGAAAGAGGCGGTGTTAATACCGACCAGTTCACCTTGCGAGTTGACGAGCGCACCCCCCGAGTTACCTTCATTGATTGCAGCATCGGTTTGGATGAAGGCTTGATGGCGGTCGGCACTGATCGACGAGCGGCCAGTCGCGGAGATAATGCCAAACGTAGTCGTCTGGCCTAGGTTATATGGGTTACCAATCGCGAGCACGATGTCGCCGACATTGGCCTCGTAATTTGGATTCAAAGGAATCACAGGAAGGTTGTCACCACTGACTTGTAGTATGGCGATATCCGTTCTTTTATCTGAACCCACTAACTGTGCGGCAGCAGCGCGACCATCTTGTAGGGCGACGACAACTTGGTCTGCTTGAGCAACCACGTGGTAGTTGGTAATGATGTAACCTTTCTCACTGACAATAACGCCAGAGCCTAAACCCTGAGTGAGCAGTTTATTACGATCGGATTCATCGTATTTTCGGCTATAGATATTGACGACCGCAGGCGCTGCGCGTCGAACTGCATCATTGAATGAAAGTTGCAGTGAGCCGATGTTGCTTACCTGCTTACTTGCCGCTTCAGAGACGAAGTTAGGTCTTAGCTGTGGGAAAGCCACAAGAATAATCAGTGCTGATACTAATCCAAGGGAAATAGAACGAAATAGAAAGGACAGCATGTTTCCCTCTTCGACAGGTAAGGTATTGAGCCTCCACACATGGGTGACCAGTTTGAGTTACTTGTGAAGCATAGCATTTTGATTCGTCTAAATAAAAGGGCAGGCTGATTAAGTTCTATACGAACTTGTTCAACCTGCCCTCAATAACGGTGATTAATTATTAGCGAATCACTAGGTAAATGGTTCTTGGACCACGCTGGATATTGAGTGCCAATACACCAGGGTTCTTCTCAACAATTGATCTGAACTGCGCTAGGTTCTTCACCGTTTGACGGTTCACGCCAATAATGATGTCGTCTGGTTGAAGTTGGTATGCCTCAGCTGGTGAGCCTTTGGCTACACTTGACACCTTCACGCCTTTCACCGGATCGCTGTCATTGGTATTGGTCAGCTCTGCACCTGCTAAGCCTTCATGCAACTTCTCTGCTTGAGTCTTGCTGTTAGTTGATTCACCAAGTGTCACGTCGAAGGTTTTATTTTTACCATCACGAACGACACCAAGTTCTATCTCTTTACCTGCGCCAAGAGTCGCGACTTTGGCTCTTAGTTCACTAAAGGTATCAATGCGCTTGCCATTGATGGCTACAATGATATCGCCTGCTTGTAAGCCAGCTTTATCTGCAGCGCTGTCTGGAACCACTTGGCTCACAAATGCCCCTTTGCTTGATTCATAACCCAGTGCTTCGGCTAATTCTGAAGTGATTTCGCCACCTTGAACACCAAGCATGCCACGTTTCACCTCACCAAACTCTAGGATTTGGTCGGTTAGGTTGCGCATCATATTAGATGGGATCGCAAAGCCGATACCTACGTTGCCGCCGTTCGGGCCTAGAATCGCAGTATTAATACCGATCAACTCACCGTTAAGGTTAACCAGTGCACCGCCTGAGTTACCGCTGTTGATAGCCGCATCGGTTTGGATGAAGTTCTCAAAATTTTCGAGGTTGAGGCCACTTCGACCTAGTGCAGAGACGATACCGGATGTCACTGTTTGACCTAAACCAAATGGGTTACCGATAGCGACGCTGAAATCACCAACGCGAAGCTTGTCGGAATCGGCGAAGCGAATCTCGGTCAGGTCTTTGGCTTTTTCGAGTTTGAGTAGGGCGATATCAGACATTTCATCACCGCCAATTAGCTCGGCATCGTATTCACGTCCGTCATGCAGTTTTACGCGGATTTCGTCAGCGTTATTGATAACGTGATAGTTGGTAACGATGTGTCCTTTCTTGGCATCGATGATGACACCAGAGCCTAGACCTCGAAATGGGCGCTCTTGTGCTTGCTCAGGGCCAAAGAAGAATTGGAATTGTTCTGGAATGCGTTGACGTTGAACTTGTTTACCTTCAACAGCAATGCTGACTACCGCAGGGGTAACTTTTTCAAGCATCGGTGCAAGGCTAGGTAGTTGTTGGTTGTCGACACTTAATGGTAGTGCCGCAGTTGCCTGAATCGGTGTGATGATGGAACTTAAGCTTAAAGTCAGTACCGATAAAGCAAGCAAAGGTTTTTTCATCATAAACTCCTCGTTAGTTAAGGCCTTGTAACACACATAAAGTTGGACTATTGCCAAGTGTTATACGACCCAAGTGAAGGTTATGACTCAAAAACCTTTGTAAAGTTCATTGAATTTAGTTGTTTAAGAAGCTTTCGCTGTGACAACCTCTGGTGCTTCAATGACTTCTTTCTTCTCATCGCTGAACAAACCGGTTGCGCCATTGGCGTAGTCCTTTGGTTGTTCATCAATAGTTGATACTTTGCTGTCTGCTTTCTCTGAAGACTTATCTGAGTGTGCAGCAGCCGTTTTTACAAATGGATTATCCTGCTCTGGTAAGTTGGGGATTAACTCAGCGCTGGTCTTTTCCATATGTTGGTAAAGCTTAGTGTAGTCTTTACCTAAGGTATCCAACATTTCAGCTGTTTTAGCAAAGTGATCGGCAAGCTCTTGGCGTTGCTGTTCTAGTGCAAACTTTGCTGTGTCTAATTCTTTTTGAACATTCTTTTGCTTCTTGTACTCAGGAGTCGTGAGGCGAGAAATAGCAACCCCTAAGATAATTCCGATTAGTAAACCGCCAACGGCATACATCCAAGGCATAACAGCTCCTTATTGTTGTTTTTTAACATGTTTGTTACTGCTTAGTTACACATAATGCAGCTTCATGGTACTATGAGAACGCAGCAGTATAAAGAAAAATGCGTGTGCGCTAGCTATCAGTTTGAAGCTGCACATACAGCACTGAGCCCCCGCCTATTGTACTGTTGAAGCCCTTTTTCCTTCTCTGGTTGATATCGATTTCATTGTGGAAATGTCGTCATGAATCCCGTTAAAAAATACGAACAAGATATAAAAGAACATGGATTTCAAAGAGATCCAGCCCAAGAGCAAGCCGTACAGGCATTAGACCAACTGTTCCACCAATTCCAAGAATACCAAAATGCACCAGTGCCACAGCTGACGCGTTTTCAAAAGTTAATGGGTAAAAAACCACAACTGCCTACGCCACCTAAAGGGCTCTATTTCTGGGGCGGAGTAGGACGAGGTAAAACCTACTTAATGGATACCTTTTACGATGCTCTACCGACATCACGAAAAATGCGTGTCCACTTTCACCGCTTTATGTACCGAGTGCATGATGAACTCAAAGCGCTGGGAGAGGTAAGTGACCCTTTGCCCTTGGTCGCCGATAAGTTTAAGCAAGAAGCGGATATTATCTGTTTTGATGAGTTCTTTGTTTCCGACATTACCGACGCGATGATTCTGGGTACTCTTTTCCAAGAGCTCTTCGCTCGCAACGTTATCTTGGTCGCGACCTCAAACATTCCACCTGAAGACCTTTACCGAAATGGCCTGCAACGCGCGCGCTTTCTGCCTGCGATTAAACTGATTCAAGAAAATTGTCGAATCCTGAATGTAGATAGTGGCGTTGACTACCGACTACGTACATTGGAACAGGCAGAAATCTATCACTACCCATTAGATGCACAAGCGGATATCAATTTACGTACCTATTACCAACAGCTAGTCGGTGAGGGTAAAGAGGTATTAACTCAGATTGAAGTTAACCATCGTCAACTGGATGTGGTTGAAGCGAGTGATGGCGTTTTGCATGGCACCTTTGCTCAGCTTTGCCAATCTGCGCGCAGCCAGAATGACTATATTGAGCTATCTAAGATCTATCACACAGTGTTACTGGCTGAAGTGAAGCAGATGAATGCGACCTCTGACGACGCAGCAAGACGTTTCATTGCTTTAGTCGACGAGTTTTACGAACGTAATGTAAAGCTGATTATTTCTGCCGAAGTCGCACTAGAGGAACTCTACACTCATGGTCAGTTAGAGTTTGAATTTAAACGCTGTCAGTCACGTTTAATTGAAATGCAGAGCCATGATTATCTAGCAAAAGAGCACCTAAGTTAGGTAGGGAATTCTTTATTAAGAAAATGGAAGAAAAAAATCGTGATTTTGTTCAAAAAGAGGTGATTTTTTCTTCGCTCTTCTCTATAATCCTGCGACCTACCGTTACTGCGGGCCTCTAACGATGAGTTAAATCACGTTATGCCAAGAGTTTTCCAACACTCGAAGGGGTGATGAATGGGGACTCTTAGACAGTGGGAATACTCAGTATTCCTTAAGTGTAAATTTTTTTAATAGGTAATTATTAGCATGAAAACTTTCGTTGCTAAACCAGAAACTGTAAAACGCGACTGGTACGTTGTAGACGCTGAAGGTAAAACTCTAGGTCGTCTTGCAAGTGAAATCGCTTCTCGCCTACGCGGTAAGCACAAAGCTGAATACACTCCTCACGTAGACACTGGTGATTACATCATCGTTGTTAACGCTGAGAAAGTTACTGTAACTGGTAACAAGGCTAAGGGTAAGGTTTACTACCGTCACTCTGAGTTCCCTGGTGGTCTTAAGTCTATCACTTTTGAAAAGCTGATCGACCGTAAGCCAGAGATGGCTCTTGAACTAGCTGTTAAAGGTATGCTACCACGTGGTCCTCTAGGCCGCGCTATGTACCGTAAGCTAAAAGTATACGCTGGTGCTGAGCACAACCATGTTGCTCAACAACCACAAGTACTAGACATCTAATTGGGGATTATGAAAATGGCAGAGAATCAATACTACGGCACTGGTCGTCGCAAAAGCTCAGCAGCTCGTGTTTTCATCAAACCAGGTTCTGGTGAGATCGTAATCAACAAGCGTAGCCTTGATGTTTACTTCGGTCGTCCAACTTCTCGCATGGTTGTTAAGCAACCTCTTGAGCTAGTTGAACTAACTGAGAAACTTGACCTATACATCACTGTTTCTGGTGGTGGTATCTCTGGTCAAGCTGGCGCAATCCGCCACGGTATCACTCGCGCTCTTATGGAGTACGATGAAACTCTACGTCCTGCTCTACGTGCAGCTGGCTACGTTACTCGTGACGCTCGTTGCGTTGAACGTAAGAAAGTTGGTCTACGTAAAGCACGTCGTAAACCTCAATTCTCTAAGCGTTAATTTTCCTTTACCGGAAAATACACGCTCCCAGTTTTATTACTGGAATTGTGGTTCAAAGCTCGGCTATATGCCGGGCTTTTTGTTTTTCTACTCCCCGCTAAATGCTTTTCCCCCCTCGTTTTATTTCCAATTTCTTATATTTTGATAGCTTTTGTAACCCAATGTGCGCTTTGCCTCATGATTGTTACAAAAAGGTAGCTTTATCTTGTCAAAAAGTAGGGTTTTATTTATCATTTGCCGTCAATAAATAGAACTAAATACGTATTTTGTTAGCCATGCTCTTTAAGCGGAATAATTTCAATCCAAAAGGAGCAAATGGGAGAATGTTTGGATGAGCAACGCGCCTTTAAATAACGGTCGCAGGCGTTTCCTAACCGCAACAACAGCCGTTGTTGGTGGTTTAGGGGCTGCTGCTGTAGCCGTGCCTTTTATTAAATCATGGAATCCGAGTGCCAAAGCGAAAGCTGCGGGCGCGCCGGTGGAAGTGGAAGTCAGTAAATTAGAAGCTGGCCAAATGGTTCGTGTCGAATGGCAAGGTAAACCTGTATGGGTTGTACGCCGTGCTGAATCGGTACTAGAAAACTTGAAAACCATTGGTGGTCAACTTCGAGATCCTCAATCGGAAGCTGAACAACAACCTGAATACGCTCAAAATGAGTTCCGCTCAATTAAGCCGGAATTCTTTGTTGCGGTTGGTTTCTGTACTCACCTAGGTTGTTCTCCAACTTACCTACCTGATTCTTTCGCAGAACAAGTACAAGGTGTTAAGTCTGGTTTCTTCTGTCCATGTCATGGTTCGAAATTTGATATGGCTGGTCGAGTATTCCAAGGCGTACCTGCACCGCTAAACCTTGTTGTGCCAAAGCATATGTATTTAAGTGACACCAAGATCCTGATCGGTATTGACGAGGGAGATGCATAATGCAAGGACTACTAGATTGGGTAGAGAAACGTATACCCGCGATGAATGCTTATAAAAAGCACTTATCTGAATACCCAATGCCTAAGAACTTTAACTTTTGGTACCTTTTTGGTTCTTTAGCAATGTTAGTTTTGGTTAACCAAATCCTTACAGGTATTTGGCTAACAATGAACTACGTACCATCTGGTGAAGGTGCGTTCGCATCTGTTGAATACATCATGCGTGATGTGGAATACGGCTGGCTACTGCGTTATATGCACTCAACGGGCGCATCTGCGTTCTTCGTTGTTGTTTACCTGCATATGTTCCGTGGTCTGATTTACGGTTCTTACCAAAAGCCTCGTGAGCTACTTTGGATCTTCGGTATGTTGATCTTCCTAGTGCTAATGGCTGAAGCCTTCATGGGTTACCTACTACCATGGGGTCAAATGTCATACTGGGGTGCTCAGGTAATCATTTCTCTGTTTGGTGCGATTCCAGTTATCGGTGATGACCTAACGCTTTGGATCCGTGGTGACTACATCATCTCTGGTGCAACGCTTAACCGTTTCTTCGCGCTACACGTTATTGCTCTGCCAATCGTACTTCTGCTGCTTATCGTTCTTCACGTTCTAGCACTGCACGAAGTAGGTTCGAACAACCCAGACGGTATCGAGACTAAGCTTCCAAAAGGCACAATGGGCGACGACTACAAAACTCAGTTCCCATTCCACAAGGATTACACTAAGAAATACGACATCATTGACTCTATTCCTTTCCACCCATACGGGACTGTGAAAGATATGGTTGGTGTTGCTGGCTTCTTGTTCTTCTTCTGTTACGTGCTGTTCTTCAACCCAGAAATGGGTGGATTCTTCCTTGAGCCGCCTAACTTTGAAGCTGCGAACCCGCTGAAGACTCCTGAGCACATTGCTCCGGTATGGTACTTCACACCGTTCTACGCAATCCTACGTGCGGTTCCTGATAAGCTGCTAGGTGTTGTAGCAATGGGCGCATCTATTGTTGTGCTATTCCTACTGCCATGGTTCGACCGTTGTAAAGTACGTTCGTACCGTTACCGTAGCAAACTGCATTTGATTAACATCATCCAATTCACAATAAGCTTTATTGCGCTTGGTATTCTTGGTGCGCTTCCAGCAACACCAACGTACACAATACTTGCACAAGTATTTAGCTTAGGTTACTTCATGTTCTTCGTACTACTGTGGTTCTACAGTAAGAATGAAGCGACGAAACCATTACCAGAAAGGGTGACATTCAAATGAAAAAATGGATTGTAATTTTATTTGCTATGTTGCCGTCATTAGCTATGGCAGCGGGCGCAAATGTTCCGCTAGACAAAGCGAACAATGACTTAACGGACCAAGCTTCACTGCAAAACGGTGCTAAGCTATTTATGAACTACTGTTTTGGCTGTCACTCTACGCAGTACCAGCGTTACGAGCGAGTTGCTAACGACCTTGAGATCCCTGTGGATCTAATGAAAGAGAACCTAGTCTTCGATCCTGAAGCGAAGATTGGTGACCTGATGGTTAACGCAATGCCTGCGAAGCAAGCGGCAAACTGGTTCGGTGCTCCGCCACCGGATCTAACACTGGTTGCTCGTGTTCGTGGCGCAGACTGGCTATACACTTACCTTCGTACTTTCTACGAAGACCCATCTCGTCCATTTGGCGTAAACAACATTGTTTTCCCAAGTGTTGGTATGCCGCATGTGCTTGAAGAGCTACAAGGTATCCCAACGCCAATCTACGAAACTCACATCGTAGATGGTGAAGAGGTAGAAGTAGTTGTAGGTACTGAAACTGACGGTTCTGGTGAACTAAGTTCAGGCGAGTACGACGAAGCTGTACGTGATTTGGTTAATTTCCTAGTTTACTCTGGTGACCCAGTTCAACTTGAGCGTCACGCTCTAGGTTGGTGGGTAATGGCCTTCTTAGTATTGTTCACTATCGTTGTGATTCTACTGAAGAAAGAGTATTGGCGTGATGTGCACTAATTGTGCTATAATACCGTGCTAATTCCCAAATTATGTTAATGTACAATGGAGGCTTAGGCCTCCATTGTTTTTATTTAAAGTGTACTGGAGGGCTCCATGGCTGTAGCTGCCAATAAACGTTCTGTGATGACTCTTTTCTCAAGTGCTTCTGATATGTATAGCCATCAGGTGCGCATTGTTCTTGCTGAAAAAGGCGTAAGTGTTGAAGTTGAGTTGGTTGATGAAAATAATCTTCCAGCAGAGCTTGTTGAACTGAACCCGTACAAATCAGTACCCACTCTAGTTGATCGCGAGTTGGCTCTATACGACTCAAAAATCATCATGGAATACCTAGATGAGCGTTTCCCTCATCCACCATTGATGCCTGTTTACCCTGTTGCTCGTGGTAACAGCCGTCTAATGATGTACCGTATCGAACGTAACTGGTACTCAGTTGCTGAGAAGATTGTAAAAGGTAATGCAGAAGAGTCTGAAGCAGCACGTACTAAACTGCGTAACGACCTACTAACTCTGGCTCCTATCTTCGCAGAGTACGAATACTTCATGAGCGAAGAATTCAGCCTAATCGATTGTTACCTTGCTCCGCTACTATGGCGTCTTCCTGAGCTAGGTATCGAGCTAATTGGCCCAGGTTCTAAAGAACTGAAAGTTTACATGAACCGTGTATTTGAGCGTGATTCATTCCTAGCTTCTCTAACAGAAGCTGAGCGCGAGATGCGACTGGCTCGTTAATCGTTATGGATATCTCAACGATGACGCCACGCCGTCCATATATGCTTCGTGCATTCTATGATTGGCTGGTTGATAACGAACTGACACCACACCTTGTTGTTGAAGCAACACTGCCGGGTGTTCGTGTACCAGAAGAGTTTATTCAAGATGGTCAGATCATCCTGAATATTGCTCCTCGTGCGGTAGGCAACCTTGAGCTTGGCAACGAAGCGGTTACATTCAGTGCACGCTTCAGTGGACGTCCTCACTCTGTGATCGTACCGCTTTATGCTGTTCAAGCGATCTACGCTCGTGAAAATGGCGCTGGTACCATGTTCGAGCCTGAAGAGGCTTACATGGATGTGCTTGAAGAAGGCATTGAAGAGGGGCCATTTGAAGCTCCGGAACAAGGTCCTTCACTGAGTGTTGCAACGGCAGAGGTTGAAGTTGATGCGGAAGATTCAGACCCTGAGCCTGAACCACCGCGCCCAACTAAAGGCCGACCAAGCCTTCGAGTTATCAAGTAACCGAACGACATTAAAAAAGCAGCGATGATTCGCTGCTTTTTTTTATAACTCGATTTTTGATGGAGTCTACATACTTGGATGAAGTTAGTTAACGACAGTTTCTGCTTCAGTTTCAGCGGCCGCTTCAGCCTTCACCGTTACCTCATCACCATATTCGAATGCTCGAATGACTTGTTTGACCCCTGAGATATTACGAGCTACATCGGTTGCAATATCAGCATGCTCACGAGTCACAAGGCCGAGTAGGAACACTTCACCATCTTCGGTGATAACTTTAACCTTGATGCCATTTAGATCGGCATTGGCCAGTAGAGCAGATTTTACCTTGGTCGTGATCCAACTATCTTTGCTGATCTCACTCACGCTCAATGGTGGCTTAACGCGTACTTGGTTGTGGACATTGTTCACACCAGCTACTTTTCTCGCTTCACTCTCAAATGAGCGGCGCTCTGCCTCTGTTGATGCTTGCCCCATCAGTACCACTGTGCCACGGTAAGAGCTGGCAGTGATTCGAACGTTACCGCGATATGGAGCCTTGTTAGTGATGGCTGCAACTTCGAACTCGATATTGTTGTCATTCCAAATCTCTTTGGTAGTACGAGTGTCGGTGACTAGGTTTGCTGTCGTTGCTGCGCCGGCAATGAACAGCCCAGCACATCCAGACAATGATAGCGTCAGCAGCGAAACGCTGAGCAACTTAACAATAGAAAACTTCATGTTACTCCAATTACTCCTCGTGAGCTGGGAATAGAACTTGGTCAATGAGATCGCACAAGCAATGCAGTGTGACCATATGAACTTCATGGATACGAGCGGTGCGATGTGATGGGATGCGAATCTCTACATCGTGTTCGCCTAGAAGACCCGCCATCTCACCACCGTCTTTACCGGTAAAAGCGATGATGGTCATATCACGGGTTACTGCCGCTTCCATCGCCTTGATGATATTTTTGCTGTTACCACTGGTCGAAATAGCAAGAAGGATATCGCCTGTTTGACCAAAAGCACGTACCTGTTTTGAGAAGATCTCTTCGTAGTGGTAGTCGTTTGCAACCGCAGTTAGCGTAGTGTTGTCGGCGGTTAGCGCCATTGCAGGCAGGCTAGGGCGCTCGGTTTCAAAGCGGTTAAGTAGGCAAGAGACAAACTGCTGTGCGTTCGAAGCCGAGCCACCGTTACCACAACATAAAATCTTATTACCATTAAGCAAGGTTGCAACCATGGCTTGAGCGGCATGGGTAATAGCATCTGGCAGGGCTTCTGCTGCCGCGATTTGGATCTGAATACTTTCTGTAAAACTTTCTTTGATGCTATCTAGCATGTTTATCCTTGGGTAATTGCATTTTCTATCCAGTTGATTTGTTCACTTGGCCCTTCAATAGCCACAACATCAAACCGGAAGTTAGTCGAGTGTACCGACATGCCTTGCTTCATCAGCCATAGATTGGCGGTGTTGATCAGCTTTTTCGCCTTAGTGGCGGTGACCATTTCTGCTGCATGCCCATAACGTGTCTGTTTTCGGTATTTGACCTCAACAAACACAATAGTCTGGTTGTGGTGCATTATAAGATCAATTTCACCACATTTTGCTACGAAGTTTTGCTCTATTAAAGAGAGTCCGTGGCCTTCGAGGTGCTCTTTGGCCACGCGTTCGTATCTATCGCCCACTTGTCTGTGGGCGTTGAGTTTTTGGATTAGTTTGGTGCGACTAAAGAGCCCCATGCTCAGCCCAGCTGATTTGACGCTGTACCACACAGTTATTGTCAATGGTCAGTACACCGGTTTCACCAGAAATACTGTGTCCTTCAACGGCTTTCATCTGTGGTAGCGCGTCCATTAGGTAGTAAGCATCCATACCTAATGCTTGTAGACGCTTTTGACCATTAGAGTGCGAAGGCCAAAGCTCATTCAGCTGTCTGTTTAGCTCGCCTTTGCTTTCAACAAGCAGAGGAATGTCGCTGTAGAAAACGCCGGTTAAGTCTTCATACTGCTTGTCACCACTGTTACTGCGAGAATTCGAGAATAACGCAGGCTGCTTCGCATCTGGGTTAATAGCAACCTCAATGAAAGGTTTGATCAGCGTGAGTTCAGAGTTCTTCGCCACAATGTATACTGCGTCGACGTCGCGACGGCTGCGTGGTTCCGTTTCTAATGGCAAGTCGATCAGGTTATCCATTTGAGCAATGCGTTGTTGGCTCTCTTGCAGACCAAATATCTGATTAACATTACGTTGTAGTTGGCGTTTATCAGCGAAGAAAGAGGTCGCGACCTCGTTGCTGCTGTATTTCGACCACTCTTCTTTGAAGGCTTCTTGTACGCGATCACCCAGTCGGCCTTTCGGCGCCAAGATAAGTGGGTATTTGTAACCTTGCGTGAAGAGATGTTTAGCAGCTTGTGCGACTTCTTGCTCTGGTGATAGCGCAAGGTAACAAAGCTTAGTATCTGCCTCTAGTTGTTCGGGAATGTTCAGTGCAAGAGCTGGAATGGCATCTTCGTGACCTTTCTGAGCTTCCTGCAGCTTAGTAATATTGCTCTTAATCAGTGGGCCGACGATAAAGTCGACTTTGTTATCAACCAGTGTCTGTTTGATCTCTTCTGCGCTTTGCGTGTTGGTATCTAAAACTGTTAGCGTTGCGTCTTCTTCACGCTCTTTATCGTTCATCATCGCAAAGATGAAACCATCACGAACCAACTGTGCCTGTTTGCTGTACTTACCAGTCAAAGGCAGTAGCAGGGCAGTGCTGGTTGGTTTACTGATCTCTAGCGCTAAGATGTCAGTGATCGCTTGCGGTGTATACTTCGCTGCTGGGTGATACGGGTTATCCGCCAACCAATCTTGCAGTGTGCTTTGCAGCTCAGGCAGATTACCGTTAAGAGTTTTCAGGTAGATAGAAAGCTGTAACCAACCAGCCAAGACGTCTTCGTCTGGCGCCGTCTTCAACGCTAGCACTTCATATTGCGAGTAGCTACTGAGGTTTTGCCAGATACGGTCAGCGATCAACTGTTGGTCTTGGTTGTCATCAAACTCTTCAAGCTTGGTGAGCTCACGACTCGCTTCAAAATATTGATTCAATACCTCAAGAATATCAGCGCGCAGGTTGTGGTAGTCTTTCCACTGCTCATTAGGCAGCTTCCACCACGGTTGGAAATTAAGTTGTTGGTACGCTTGCTCAGTCTGTTGATTGTTGAACAGCAGTTGTGCACGCGCCAATTGCCACTCAGCCTGTTGGGTTTCTGTGAGTGGTTGTTTTGCTAAGCGTTTGATCAGCAATGTCGCTTGATCGGTTTTGCCCGCTTGCACCGACGATTTAAGTGCCATGATCAGCCAGTCATTTTGCAGACTGCCTTGGCTGCTGTCGGCTTGCATCATATAACTTTCTGTCGATTGTGTCGGATCAAGTGTAATATCAACACGCGTCGGGGCTTGTGGCGTAGAAGAACAAGCCGCCAATGAAATTGCTAATGCAATTGGAGTTAGTAAGCGTGGTACACTGAGTCTCTTATGGTTCATTGTTGCCATGAGTTCTTTTTAATTCCGTATAAATTTGTATCTATATTAATCGTTGAAGTGATGGTAAACAAATGACAGATAACAAAACCTTGCTCACAGAGAGCCCAACTCTCTATATTGTGCCGACTCCTATCGGAAATTTGGGAGACATCACTCAAAGAGCAATTGAAGTATTATCAAGCGTCGATGTTATTGCAGCGGAAGACACACGTCACACGGGTAAGCTGCTTGCTCACTTCAATATATCCACCAGAACGTTCGCCTTACATGACCATAATGAGCAAACTAAGGCGCAAGTTCTAGTAGAAAAATTATTAGAGGGTCAGTCTATCGCATTAGTCTCAGATGCTGGAACCCCTTTAATCAGTGATCCAGGTTACCACCTTGTATCACAATGTCGTCAGGCTGGTGTGAGAGTTGTACCACTTCCAGGTGCATGTGCTGTCATCACCGCGTTAAGTGCGTCGGGCCTGCCGTCGGATCGCTTCAGTTTTGAAGGCTTCTTACCACCTAAGAGTAAAGGTCGTAAAGATAAGTTCCTTGAGATTGCGAAAGCGGAACGTACTTGTATTTTCTACGAGTCACCACACCGTATCTCAGATTCTCTACAGGATATGCTAGATATCTTAGGCCCTGAGCGTGAAGTCGTTCTAGCGCGTGAGCTAACGAAGACCTTCGAAACCATTCAAGGTATGCCATTGGGCGAGCTGATTGAGTGGATTGAGGAAGATGCTAACCGTAAGCGCGGCGAAATGGTGCTATTGATTCACGGCCACCGCGAAGAAGCAACAACCGACTTACCGGACGAAGCAATGCGTACTCTGGCTATTCTGACTAAAGAGCTACCACTCAAGAAAGCGGCGGCAATGGCTGCTGAGATCTACAACCTGAAGAAAAACGCACTCTACAAATGGGGCCTAGAGCACCTAGATAACTAATACTTGTTTAGTTACACAATTCAGATACAGATAAACGAGCGATTAAACTATTCTTTTTTATCTGTATCTCTATTAGTTTTTTAACTCTTTTCTCATCTCGAACCTCACTACTCTTATCTTCTTTTAGATCTTTTCGAATCTCGCATCCCGCCACTCGCATCCGCTCTTTCGCTCAATTCCCCACCAGTTAACACCCTGATTGCATCATATTTGTGATCACGCTAGACACGTCTCTTTAATCTCTATACAATCCGCCCTCGGAGTTGACTGGGTAGTCGCTGCTTTGTTGATGTCCTTCGGGAGACTGACGCTGAAGTCCTTTGGGAGACTGGCGTTGACGTCCTTCGGGAGACTGACAAAGGGGAGGAAAGTCCGGGCTCCATAGAGCAGGGTGCCAGGTAACGCCTGGGGGGCGCAAGCCCACGACAAGTGCAGCAGAGAGAAGACCGCCGATGGCCTTAGGGCACAGGTAAGGGTGAAAGGGTGCGGTAAGAGCGCACCGGACGGCTAGCAATAGTCCGTTGCAGGGTAAACTCCACCCGGAGCAAGACCAAATAGGCCTCCACATTGCGTTGCTCGCGTAAGGAGGCGGGTAGGTTGCTTGAGCCAGTGAGCGATTGCTGGCCTAGACGAATGGCTACTACCGCGCAAGCGGAACAGAACCCGGCTTATATGTCGACTCCACCTATTCCAAGAACCCATCATTACTTAACAGTAGTGATGGGTTTTTTGCTTTATATTGACGTAAATTATTTAGATTTCCTTAAAATCCGCTTTTCTTGTAAAGACTTGGGTTAAAAATCCCAACTTGCTACACACAATGTAGTGGAGATAACGTGCGAAATCAGTACACTAAAACGTTAACAGAATCATTTGTAGCCGAACTAAAGGCTTAATCCACTCACTGAGAAGACTATGACAGAAGCGTTCAAACATATTTCAGTATTGCTTAACGAATCAATTGACGGACTGGCGATCAAACCTGATGGTACCTACATTGACGGTACTTTTGGCCGTGGTGGTCACAGCCGTACAATCCTGTCTAAACTGGGCGAGAATGGACGACTATTTAGTATCGACCGCGATCCACAAGCGATCGCTGAAGCACAAAAAATTGATGATCCTCGTTTTACTATCATCCACGGCCCATTCTCTGGCATGGCGGAATACGCTGAGCGCTATGACCTAGTGGGTAAAGTAGATGGTGTTCTTCTCGATTTAGGTGTGTCTTCACCACAATTGGATGACGCTGAGCGCGGCTTTAGCTTTATGAAAGACGGCCCGTTGGATATGCGAATGGACCCAACTTCAGGTATGCCTGTTTCACAGTGGCTAATGGACGCAGAGCTAGATGACATCACTTGGGTTATCCGTGAGTTTGGTGAAGACAAGCATGCGCGCCGTATCGCGAAAGGCATCGTGGCTTACCGTGAGAACGAAGAGAACGAACCACTGACGCGTACCGGACAACTAGCCAAGCTTATCTCGGACGTAGCACCAAAGAGCTTCAAAGAGAAAAAGCACCCAGCAACACGCGCATTCCAGGCATTTCGTATCTACATCAATAGTGAGCTGGATGAAATCGCGACTGCGCTAAAAGGTGCAACCAGCATTCTTGCTCCGCAAGGTCGTCTGTCAGTCATCAGCTTCCACTCTCTAGAAGATCGCATGGTAAAACGTTTTATCCGTAAAGAGAGCCAGGGCCCTCAAGTACCACACGGTCTGCCTCTGACTGAAGAGCAAATTAAAGCACTAGGCAGTGCAGTTCTTAAACCTGTGGGTAAAGCGATTAAGCCTTCAAAGAGTGAAGTGGATGAAAACACGCGTTCGCGTAGCTCAGTACTTCGTCTAGCCGAAAAGCTGTAATTAATGAAGACCGCCAAGCCAAACTTAGCCAAGATTATCTTCTTTGATCTGATTTCAGTGGGTCGTGTCCCAATGTTATTGCTCATTGCTATCTTCGCTAGCGCGATGGGGGTCGTTCTTACTACACACATGTCTCGCCAAGCTATTACTCAGAAAGATATGGCTTTGGTGGAGCGTGAGCAGTTGGATGATGAGTGGCGAAATCTGATGCTCGAAGAGACTGCGCTTGCCGAACACAGCCGAGTTCAAGCTTCTGCAATTAAAGAGCTTGATATGAAGCGTCCAGACTCAGACAAAGAAGTTGTGATCTCACTGAAATGACCGCTAAAAAGGAAAAAGCATCTGCGAAGAAAGCCGAAGCAGCCGCTTCCAAGGCAACCGCAGTGAATGGAAAGGGCTCTGATCCTATCTTGATCAAATGGCGCTTTAACTTAGTTATTGCGTTTGTCTTCCTCGCATTTGCAGCACTGGTCTCACGTGTTGCTTACATTCAAATCATCGAACCTGATAACTTGATTCGCCAAGGTGACTTGCGTTCGGTTCGCGTCAAAGAGATCCCTTCTGCGCGCGGTATTATTTCTGATCGAAACGATGAACCCCTTGCTGTCAGTGTCCCTGTTGAGGCGGTCTGGGCCGATCCGAAAACCATTTTTGATAAAGATGGCCTCGCGCAGATTGATCGTTGGTATGCCCTTGCGGATGTATTGGGGCTAGAGCGTCAATCGATGATCGATAAGATCTCAGCCAATAAAAAGCGTCGTTTTATCTACCTCCAAAGGCAAGTGAGTCCAGCGATGGCGAAGTACATTCGCGATCTCAAGCTGGTGGGCGTTGGCCTTAAAGCGGAATCTCGTCGTTACTACCCTGCGGGCGAAATCAGCGCGCACCTTATCGGTGTAACGGGTATTGATGGTCACGGTTTAGAAGGCGTTGAGCGCAGTTACGACCAGTGGTTAACCGGTGAAGCGGGTAAGCGCACGATTCGTAAAGACCGTTATGGGCGCGTAGTTGAAAATATTGCCTTAGAAGAGCGTGAGCAAGGTAAACCACTCACCTTGACCATAGACCAACGTTTACAAGCGATTGCCTATCGTGAAATCAAGCAAGCGGTAGCGGATCACCGAGCAACCTCTGGTTCGGCGATTCTTCTTGATGTCAAAACGGGTGCAGTGTTAGCCATGGTTAATGCGCCATCGTATAACCCTAACAACCGTGCCGACCTGCAAAGCTTTAAGATGCGTAACCGAGTACTGACGGATGCGATGGAGCCCGGCTCTACCGTTAAGCCGTTTGTTGTATTGGCAGCGCTAGAGAACGGTGCTGCGACTCCAGACACAGTGATCAACACCGGGAATGGCATCATGCAAATCGGTGGTAGCCGTGTGCGTGATACCTCCAAAGTCGGCAAGGCCGACCTAGCCATGATCCTCAAGAAATCGAGTAATATCGGTGTTGCGAAGCTGGCATTGGATATGCCGCTCGAAGCGCTACTTGGCCTTTACAGTTCAGTTGGTCTTGGCGAAATGTCAGGTTTGAATCTGGTGGGTGAGACAACCGGTATCTTCCCGAATCGACGCCGTTGGTCAAAGTTTGAAATTGCCACCCTATCTTTTGGTTACGGCCTATCTGTCACCCCAATTCAATTGGCTCATGCTTACGCAACACTGGCGAATAAAGGTGTATACGAGCCGATCCATATCATTGAAAACAACGAGCAAGATTTTTCTAAGCAGATCATTGATAGAGACAATGCGCAACTTGTTTTAGAGATGCTTGAAGGGGTAACCCAAAAAGGCGGCACAGCAACGCGCGCGGCGGTACCGGGTTATCGCGTCGCGGCAAAAACAGGTACGTCTCGTAAAGCGGAAGCAGGTGGTTATAGCGATGAGTATATTGCAATTACCGCAGGCGTAGCACCTGTAAGCGACCCTCGCGTATCACTGGTTGTAGTGGTGAATGAGCCGCAAGGCGATCTCTACTACGGTGGTTCTGTTGCTGCACCCGTATTTTCAGAAATCATGAAGGGTGCACTGCAGATTCTTAATGTGCCAGCTGATGAAAACAAGTTTCAAGAATAGAGCGAATCAGGATTCGATATGAGTAATAGCCTAACACTGTCTAACTTACTGAACCCTTGGGGGGCATTTGACTGTGCTGAACTGGCGGAAGTCGAGGTCACGCACCTTGAGTTAGATAGCCGAGCGGTAACTTCGGGAGACATTTTCGTTGCTGTTATTGGCCATGCTGTTGATGGGCGCCGTTTTATCGATAAAGCCATCGAGTTGGGTGCCAGCGCTGTCATTGCTCAAGCGTGCGAAGAGCATGTTCATGGCAGTGTTGAGTTACGCAATGGCATCGCTATCGCTTATGTCCAAGATCTGAATCAAGAGCTCTCTGCTCTGGCTGGTCGTATCTATCAATCAGATGCGACTCAGCTGATTGGCGTGACAGGAACTAATGGCAAAACCACGATTACTCAACTTATCGCTCAGTGGCTTGATTTAGTAGGTCAGCGCTCTGGTGTTATGGGCACGACAGGGAATGGTTTTCTTGACGACCTGCAAACCGCAAAAAATACCACGGGTAGTGCGATTGAAATTCAACGTACTTTGAGTGAATTATCGGCTCAAAATGCGGCCTATGCTGCAATGGAAATCTCATCACACGGCTTGGTTCAAGGCCGTGTTAAAGCACTCAAATTTGCAGCCGGTGTTTTTACCAACCTGAGTCGAGATCACCTTGACTATCATGGCACAATGGAAGAGTACGCGTTAGCCAAACAGAGTCTGTTTACCAAGCATCACTGCCAGCACGCCATCATTAATGCCGATGATCCAGTGGGTTTGGCGTGGTTATCTGAGTTACCCGATGCCGTTGCAGTGTCGCTTAATCCTATGACTGATCGTGCCAATGCAGTGTGGGCCTCAGACGTGGCTTATGCCGAAACTGGCATCCGTATGGATTTCGATGGTGCGTGGGGCACGGGGTCACTGCAGGTACCTTTGATCGGTCAATTCAATGCCTCTAATGTTTTGGTCGCGTTCGCAACACTGCTTGCTTTAGGTATTGATAAACAACAATTGGTTGATAGTGCACCAAAGCTACAGCCAGTGATCGGCCGTATGGAACTATTTCAAGCGCCACAAAAAGCCAAAGTCGTCGTCGACTATGCTCACACTCCAGATGCACTTGAAAAAGCATTAGCTGCACTGCGCGTGCATTGCTCTGGCAACTTATGGGCTATTTTCGGTTGCGGCGGTGATAGAGATAAAGGCAAGCGTCCAATGATGGCGGAGACGGCGGAACAGTTCGCCGACAAGATCATTATCTCTGATGATAATCCTCGTAGCGAAGACCCGGCGGAAATCGTCAAAGATATGCTGGTGGGGCTTAAGCAGCCTCAAGCCGCATACGTTGAGCATGACCGCTATCAAGCGGTGAAGTTTGCCCTTGAGCAAGCTGGTAACAATGACATTATCCTACTGGCAGGTAAGGGCCATGAGGATTACCAAGTATTAAAAGATGAAACTGTGCACTACTCTGATCGAGAGTCAGCACTGCAATTATTAGGTATTCACAATGATTGATGTATCACTAGAACAGGTCTGTCAGGCCGTTAATGGTGAACTAATTGAATCAACGGAAGCGGGGAAAGCGACCATGATTCATTCGGTATCTACAGATACACGTACCGTTCAAAGTGGTGCTCTGTTCGTGGCTTTGGTTGGCGAGCGATTTGATGCGCATAACTTTTGCCATCAAGCGGTCGAAGCACAAGCCAGCGCGTTGTTAGTCGAACGAAAACTTGACCTAAATATTACTCAAGTGGTTGTTGAGGATACTAAACTTGCGTTGGGTCAGTTGAGTGCATGGGTACATGCTCAATGTGAAGTGCCAACCATGGCTATCACAGGTAGCTGTGGCAAAACTACAGTGAAAGAGATGGTCGCTAGCATTCTACAACAGCGCGGAAAAGTACTGTTTACCGCGGGCAACTTCAATAATGATATTGGGGTACCTCTGACGTTACTGCGCAGTGAACCAAGTGATGATTTCGCTGTGATTGAGCTTGGTGCTAACCACATCGGAGAGATTGCTTACACGACACAACTGGTGAAGCCGCAAGTAGCGGTGGTAAATAATGTTGCTGCAGCGCATCTTGAAGGCTTTGGTTCAATGGATGGTGTTAAGCAAGCCAAGGGTGAAATTTACCAAGGCCTCTCTGCTGGTGATACCGCCATCGTCAACTTAGAGAGTAATGGTGGTGCATATTGGGAAAAAGTCTTGGCAGATAAGTCGGTGCTTACGTTCTCAGATGTAAACTCTGAGGCCGATTACTTTGCCGACGAAGTTGAGCTTAATGAGCAAGGCGAAGCCTGTTTCACAATGCACACCCCGCAAGGGGATATCGCTATTGAGCTGGGTATCATTGGTCAACACAATGTGGCAAATGCGCTTTCTGCAGCTGCATTAAGTATCCAGTTCGGTGCGAGTTTGAATGACATCCAGATTGGTTTAAAAAACTTAAACTCAGTCAAGGGCCGTGTTGAGGTTCAACAGCTGAGTGAACAAATTAAACTAATTGACGACAGTTACAACGCCAGCGTGCCTGCGATGAAGGCTGCGGCAAAACTGTTGTCTAGCTTTAAAGGGCAGCGTTGGCTGATTTTAGGCAATATGGCTGAATTAGGCGATGAAAGCCTTGCACTTCACCGTCAAGTCGGTGAATATGCTGCCCCATTCGCTTTTGAGCATGTACTCACTTACGGTGATGATACAAAGGTGATCAGTGAGGTCTGCAACGGCATTCACTTCGCCACGCATCAAGCGATGATCGCACATATAGAGCAGCAGTTAAGCTTGCCAAATAATGCGTCGCACACACTGTTAGTTAAAGGCGCAAACAGTGCAGGAATGAGTAAAATTGCCGCTGCTTTAAAGGAGAACTTTTCATGATTATTTGGCTTGCAGAGCTGCTACAGCCACACTTTTCGTTTTTTCGTTTGTTTGAATATCTTTCGTTTCGAGCAATCGCGAGTATTTTAACGGCTCTATGCTTGTCACTGTGGATGGGACCTCGCTTAATCGAGCGTCTGCAAATGCTGCAAATCGGTCAAGTTGTTCGTAATGATGGCCCTGAATCTCACTTCAGCAAACGTGGTACACCAACCATGGGTGGTGTGATGATCTTGGCTGCGATCATCATTACTGTTCTGTTGTGGGCAGATCTTTCTAACCCTTATGTATGGGCTGTGATGGCAGTACTTGGCGGTTATGGTGCGGTCGGTTTTGTTGATGACTATCGTAAAGTTGTCCGTAAGAACACCGATGGCCTAATTGCTCGCTGGAAGTACTTCTGGCAATCAGCGATTGCGCTGGTTGTAGCGTTTGCACTGTATGCACACGGTCAAGACACGGCAGCGACTCAGCTTGTTGTACCTTTCTTCAAAGATGTGATGCCACAGCTTGGCTTACTCTACATTGTGTTGACGTACTTTGTTATCGTGGGTACCAGTAATGCGGTTAACCTAACAGATGGTCTAGACGGTCTTGCTATCATGCCAACGGTGATGGTAGCAGCAGGCTTTGCGGTTATTGCATGGGCGACGGGTAACGTTAACTTTGCTGAATACCTACATATTCCATATATCCCGTTTACGTCTGAGCTGGTTGTTGTATGTACCGCTATTGTCGGTGCTGGCCTTGGTTTCCTATGGTTTAACACCTACCCAGCGCAAGTATTCATGGGCGATGTCGGCTCTCTAGCACTCGGTGGTGCTTTAGGTACTATCGCGGTATTGGTTCGCCAGGAGTTGGTACTGGTTATTATGGGCGGTGTATTTGTAATGGAGACGCTATCAGTAATCTTACAGGTCGGCTCTTACAAACTGCGCGGTCAGCGTATTTTCCGTATGGCACCAATTCACCACCACTACGAGCTGAAAGGCTGGCCAGAGCCACGTGTAATCGTGCGTTTTTGGATCATCTCAATGGTTCTTGTTTTGATTGGTCTAGCGACACTAAAAGTTCGTTAATTCCACTTTAAGCCTCGTTAATAAGGGGCTTTATCCACATTAAGAGCGTCTTGTTTAAATGGAACCTTGGCAAAATATTCAAAATGTAGTGGTTGTAGGGCTCGGTATTACCGG
This sequence comes from Vibrio fortis, assembly GCF_000695685.1. Classification (GTDB taxonomy): domain Bacteria; phylum Pseudomonadota; class Gammaproteobacteria; order Enterobacterales; family Vibrionaceae; genus Vibrio; species Vibrio fortis_A. The sequence goes on from NZ_JFFR01000028.1 coordinate 159,983, forward strand.
GCTCTCTGTCGTTAAACATCTTGTAAAATATCAGCCTCACTGCACGGTGAGAGTGATCGACACTCGCGATAATCCACCGGGCAAAGAGTCACTGCCTGACGGTGTTGCTCTGCAATCTGGGAGCTGGCAAAACGAGTGGTTAGCACAAGCCGACCTTGTGGTGGCAAACCCAGGTATCGCACTGGCAACACCAGAGATTCAAACTGTATTGGCTCGCGGCGGTGCTGTTGTGGGTGATATTGAATTGTTCGCTTGGGCGGTTGAGAAGCCTGTCGTGGCAATCACGGGCTCTAACGGTAAGAGCACTGTGACAGACCTTACGGGTGTGCTTGCCAAAGCTGCTGGTCTTAAGGTGGGCGTTGGTGGCAACATCGGTGTTCCTGCATTGGATCTACTTGAACAAGATGCCGACCTCTACGTCTTAGAATTGTCGAGCTTCCAGTTAGAGACCACATCAAGTCTTAAATTAGCGGCAGCCGCATTCTTGAACCTCTCTGAAGATCACATGGATCGTTATCAAGGCATGTCCGACTACTGTGATGCTAAGCGCCGTATTTTCAAACATGCTCAATACGCTCTAGTAAACCGTGATGATCGCGAAACCTATCCGCTCGATTCACAACCGGTCGTAAGCTTCGGCTTTGATAACCAAGAGTTCGGCGTTGATGTGATTAATGGCGAAGAGTGGCTCATTGATCATGGTGTGCCGGTTATTCGTAGCCAAGACCTTACTCTGGTTGGTCGACACAATGTATCAAATGCCTTGGTTTCTTTAGCACTACTTAAACTGGCAAACATCGACTACACCAACAGTCTTGATGCATTGAAAGCATATAACGGCCTGACTCATCGTTGCCAAGTCGTCGCAGACAAGCGCGACGTGAAGTGGGTTAATGATTCTAAGGCGACCAACGTTGCCAGCACGTTAGCGGCTTTGTCTGGTCTAGAGTGCGCAGGAACACTTTATTTGTTAGTCGGTGGTGTGGGTAAAGGGGCAGACTTCAGTGAGCTTGCACCGGTACTCAACAATATCGCACGCGTTAAACTGTGCTGTTTTGGTGAAGATGCTGACCAGTTTATGCCTCTGCATTCATCGGCACAAAAGTTTGACACTATGCAGCAGATTATCGAAACCGTTTCACCAAAGCTGGTAGCTGGAGATATGGTGATGTTGTCGCCTGCGTGTGCAAGCTTCGATCAGTTTAGTAATTTCATGGCAAGGGGTGATGCATTCACCGAGCTTGCTCAAAAGTACGCTTAATCGTTAAAGGACTGGAACCCAGTGCAGAAAGTGAGACAGCTCAACCACTCAATTTGGCAATGGCTTAACCGCTCTACGCCAGAGGCGCTTTACGATCGTCAATTGGTCTGGATCGCGCTTGGTCTGATGCTGACTGGGTTGGTAATGGTGACGTCTGCTTCGTTCCCAATCAGTGCTCGTTTAACCGATCAGCCTTTTCACTTTATGTTCCGCCATGCGATCTTTTTGCTGCTCGCGTTGGGTGTATCCAGTGTGATATTGCAAATCCCGATGAAACGCTGGCTTCAATACAGCATGTACTTGCTGGGATTATCCTTTTTCTTGTTGATCGTGGTGTTGGCTGTTGGTAAGTCGGTGAACGGCGCATCGCGCTGGATCCCCTTGGGGTTATTCAACCTCCAGCCTGCCGAAGTGGCGAAGTTGTCGTTGTTTATCTTCATGGCCGGTTACTTGGTTCGTAAGCAAGACGAAGTGAGAAAGACCTTCTTCGGTGGTTTTGCTAAACCCATTATGGTGTTTGGGGCCTTTGCAGTCTTGCTACTCGGCCAGCCCGACTTAGGTACCGTGGTTGTGATGCTGGTGACTCTGTTTGGTATGCTGTTCATTGCTGGTGCGAAACTGTCGCAGTTTATCGCTCTCATGGTAGCAGGTGTGGCTGCGGTTGTGGGCTTGATTGCGATAGAGCCATACCGTGTGCGACGTGTGACCTCATTCTGGGAACCTTGGAATGACCCATTTGGTAGTGGCTACCAACTAACGCAATCTCTGATGGCATTTGGTCGTGGGGACTGGATGGGGCAAGGTTTAGGTAACTCGATTCAAAAACTAGAGTACCTGCCGGAGGCGCATACCGACTTCGTATTCGCTGTACTTGCCGAAGAGCTCGGTTTTGTGGGCGTGACCTTGGTATTGATGCTGATCTTCAGTCTGGTTTTCAAAGCGATTTTTATTGGTAAGAAAGCCTTTGAAAACGATCAGGTGTTTAGCGGTTATCTCGCTTTTGGCATCGGTATTTGGTTTGCTTTCCAAACCTTGGTTAACGTTGGTGCGGCATCGGGTATCGTACCAACCAAGGGCCTGACTCTTCCACTGATCAGTTATGGTGGCTCCAGCTTGATCATCATGTCAGTCGCGGTATCTATGTTGCTGCGGATTGACCATGAATGTCGCCTAATAGAACAACAAGATGCTGAGCATCAGAACGAACTAAATGAATAGTAACAGCATGAAAAAGAATAAAAGATTATTGGTGATGGCAGGCGGTACCGGCGGTCACGTTTTTCCAGGCTTAGCGGTCGCGAAAAAGCTACAACAACAAGGTTGGGAGATTCGCTGGCTAGGTACGGCTGATCGTATGGAAGCGGATCTGGTGCCAAAGCACGGTATCGAGATTGATTTCATTAAGGTGAAAGGGCTGCGAGGGCAAGGCATCGCTAAGTTGATTAAAGCGCCTTTCCAAATTATTAATGCCATACTTCAAGCAAAGCAACACATTAAGGCGTGGCAGCCAGATGTGGTGCTTGGCATGGGCGGCTATGTGAGTGGTCCAGGCGGCATCGCCGCTTGGTTATCGGGTATTCCTGTGGTGCTGCATGAGCAGAATGCAGTGGCCGGTTTAACCAACCAATGGCTGTCTAAGATCGCGAAAAAGGTGTTTCAAGCGTTCCCGGGCGCATTCCCTAGTGCGGATGTTGTAGGTAACCCAGTACGTGAAGATGTTGTTGCATTGCCTGAGCCAAGTGAGCGCATGGCGGAACGTGACGGAGATATCCGTATCCTAGTTATGGGCGGTAGCCAAGGTGCCAAGATCCTCAATGACACCTTACCAGTGGCTTTGGGCCAGCTTGGTGAAGGCTTCACAGTGATGCACCAAGCAGGCAAAAACAATCAACAGCAAGTGATTGAACAATATAATTCTCATTCTGTGAACAATGTTCAAGTGACTGAATTTATTGATGATGTAGCGCAAGCCTATGCATGGGCAGATCTATTAGTGTGTCGTTCAGGTGCGTTAACAGTGTCTGAAGTCTCTGCTGCAGGTGTTGGCTCTATCTTTGTGCCTTTCATGCATAAAGACCGCCAGCAAGCGCTTAATGCCGACCACTTAGTTGATTGCGGCGCTGCGTTGATGATCGAACAGCCAGATCTAACGGCAGAAAAGCTAGCGAACACCATCGCTCAGCTAGACAGAAATGAATTAAAAACGATGGCAACAAAGGCACGCCAAGCGGCGAAGCTGGACGCTGATGTGACCGTCGCTAAAGCCATTCAAGCTTTAGCAAAATAACGAGATAAATTTGATGACGATTGAACATACGCAAGACTTAGCGCAGATCCGTGCAATGGTGCCAGAGATGCGCCGAGTGAAATCTATCCACTTCATCGGTATTGGTGGCGCTGGTATGAGCGGGATTGCTGAAGTCTTGCTAAACGAAGGCTACCAGATTACGGGTTCTGATATTGCTCAAAATCCAGTAACAGAGCGTTTGGTTAGCAAGGGTGCAACGGTCTACATTGGCCATCAAGCGAGTAATGTTGCTAACGCAAGCGTGGTGGTCGTTTCGACTGCAATCAACGAAGAGAACCCAGAAATCGTTGCAGCTCGTGAGGCACGCACACCGATTGTGCGCCGTGCAGAGATGCTCGCAGAGCTAATGCGCTTTCGTCACGGAATTGCAGTGGCTGGTACGCACGGAAAAACAACCACAACGGCTCTGGTTACACAGATTTACTCTGAAGCGGGTCTTGATCCAACATTTGTTAACGGCGGTTTGGTGAAAAGTGCAGGCACGAATGCTCGTCTAGGCTCAAGTCGAATTCTGATTGCAGAGGCTGATGAGAGTGATGCATCATTCTTGCACCTGCAACCTATGGTAAGCATCGTGACCAACATCGAAGCTGACCATATGGATACCTACGGTGGTGACTTCGAAACGTTAAAGCAGACCTTCATCGACTTCCTACACAACCTGCCGTTTTACGGTCAGGCTGTCATGTGTGTTGATGATCCGGTGGTACGTGAGCTTATCCCTCAAGTAAGTCGCCAAGTGATTACTTACGGTTTCTCTGAAGATGCTGACGTGCGTATTGAGAACTACCGCCAAGAAGGTCAGCAAGGCAAATTCACGGTAGTTCGTGAAGGCAAAGCGAATTTGGATATCACACTTAACATCCCGGGTCGCCACAATGCATTGAATGCATCGGCTGCGATTGCAGTGGCTACAGAAGATGACATCAGCGATGAAGCAATTCTAAAAGCAATGGCTGGCACTCAAGGCACTGGTCGCCGTTTTGATCACTTAGGTGAATACGAAACTGGTAAAGGTGTGGCAATGCTGGTGGATGATTACGGTCATCACCCAACTGAGGTCGACGTGACCATCCAAGCGGCACGCAGCGGTTGGGAAGACAAGCGTCTGGTGATGATATTCCAGCCGCACCGTTATAGCCGCACCCGTGATCTGTTTGATGATTTTGCTAACGTTCTTGAGCAGGTTGACGTTTTAATCCTGCTTGATGTCTACTCAGCAGGTGAAAAACCGATTGCTGGCGCTGATGGTCGTGCGTTGAGCCGAACCATTCGTGGCCGCGGTAAAATCGATCCTATTTTTGTCCCAGATATTACTGCGCTACCTTCGACGTTAGCCAATGTTATCCAAGGTGGTGACCTCGTGCTAACACAAGGTGCAGGCGATGTTGGCCGTGTAGCGAAACAGCTTGAAGCGCTGCAGTTAGACATTAATAAAATGCAGAGCGCTTAATAGAATAAGTTCTCACATACTGTGGTCGAGCGCTCACTTCTTGCGCTTGACCCAAATTTAACCAAAAATCTGATTATCAACGTTTGATAGTTTGATTTTGCTCAGTATAATTCATAGGTTAAAGTAAGTGCTTTTACCTCTATTACGAAAAGATAGGGAATAGAATTGCGAACCAACGACAGGGACTGCGGGTTTTGGTAGAAAGTACTTTCAGCGAAAACCGCCACCTATTCAGCTTACCATCGTTAAAGAAACACGCCCTTGGTGGTTCTTTTCTGATTTTGGTAGTGCTTTTCATTGGGTTTCTTTTCTATACCACTCTGAGTTGGATGTGGGACGATCAACGATTGCCCCTCTCTAAAATTGTACTTCAAGGCGACTTAACATATGTCTCCGCCAGTGATGTTCAGCATGCGTTTAGCCAGCTTGAACATATTGGAACCTTCATGTCTCAAGACATTGATGTGTTACAAGACAGTTTAGAGGCACTTCCTTGGGTATCTGTTGTCTCTATTCGTAAGCAATGGCCTGACACGATTAAAGTTTTTCTGACTGAGCATCAAGCTGCCGCGATTTGGAACGGCAACATGCTGCTAAACGAAAACGGCGACGTGTTTAATGGAGATATAGGCCAACTTGAAGGTGACAGAGTCAAACTCTATGGCCCTCAAGATTCGAGTCAAGAAGTGATCGCCAAGTGGCGTCAAATTACCCCGCTGATCAATAGCGTGGGATTGAGTGTCACTTCATTGGTTCTGAATGAACGTAGAGCATGGCAAATCATCCTAGACAACGGCATTCGCCTAGAGCTAGGTAAAGATTCTTTAGACGAGCGTGTTGAGCGCTTTATTTCGCTTTATAACGAGTTAGGTGATAAAGCGAATCGAGTTAGCTACATCGACCTCAGGTATGATACGGGAGCCGCTGTAGGCTGGTTTCCAGAGCAAGAGTTAGAAGAGAGTACAGATGACTAAGGCCGCAGATGACAACATAATTGTTGGTCTTGATATAGGCACTGCAACCATATCAGCTCTAGTAGGTGAGGTACTGCCTGATGGTCAAATCAATATCATTGGATCTGGGCAGAGCCCATCCAGAGGTATGGATAAAGGCGGTGTTAACGACCTAGAGTCGGTAGTGAAATCGGTTCAGCGTGCTATTGATCAAGCGGAACTGATGGCTGAATGCCAAATCAGCAATGTATTTATCTCACTATCGGGTAAGCACATCGCAAGCCGAATTGAAAAAGGCATGGGCACCATCTCGGATGAGGAAGTGTCACAAGACGATATGGACCGAGCGATCCATACCGCGAAATCAATTAAAATAGGTGACGAGCAGAGAATTCTGCACGTGATTCCACAAGAATTCACCATCGATTACCAAGAGGGCATTAAGAACCCACTTGGCTTATCTGGGGTTCGAATGGAAGTGAGTGTTCACCTGATTTCTTGCCACAGCGATATGGCGAGAAACATAATTAAAGCTGTTGAACGATGTGGTCTCACTGTAGAGCAGATCGTGTTTTCAGGGCTTGCCTCAAGTAATGCGGTAATCACTGAAGACGAGAGAGAGCTTGGAGTGTGTGTGGTCGATATTGGTGCAGGTACAATGGATATCTCCATTTGGACTGGTGGTGCACTGCGACACACAGAAGTCTTTTCCTATGCAGGAAATGCAGTAACCAGTGATATTGCCTTCGCATTCGGTACACCTGTAAGTGATGCCGAAGAGATCAAAGTAAACCACGGTTGCGCTCTGAGTGAACTCGTAAGCAAGGATGACTCAGTTAACGTCCCAAGTGTGGGTGGTCGACCATCTCGTAGTTTGCAAAGACAAACACTTTCTGAGGTGATTGAACCACGTTATACAGAATTAATGGGGCTTGTTAACCAAACTATTGATACTGTTCAACTACAGTTAAGAGATGAGGGTATTAAACATCATCTTGCTGCCGGTGTAGTTTTAACTGGTGGTGCTGCACAGATTGAAGGATTAGTAGAGTGTGCGGAACGCGTTTTCCGCAATCAAGTTCGAGTGGGTAAGCCGTTAGAAGTTAGTGGCTTAACCGATTATGTTAAAGAGCCGTATCATTCTACGGCGGTTGGTTTACTTCATTACGCAAGAGACTGCCAAATAAACGATGAAGGCGATTACAGCGAGCCAAAGCGTAGCGCGCCTTCGATGACAGGTTTGTTTGGTAAATTGCGTAATTGGATACAAAAAGAGTTTTAACCTGAGTTGCAGGAAAAACGGAGATAACACATGTTTGAACCGATGATGGAAATGTCTGACGATGCAGTAATTAAAGTCGTTGGAGTTGGTGGCGGTGGCGGTAACGCTGTTGAGCACATGGTACGTGAGTCAATTGAAGGTGTTGAGTTCATTAGCGTAAACACTGATGCTCAAGCACTTCGCAAAACTAGCGTGAGCAGCGTGATCCAAATTGGTGGTGACATCACTAAGGGTCTAGGCGCTGGCGCAAACCCACAAGTTGGCCGTGATGCAGCTCTCGAAGACCGAGAAAGAATTAAAGAAGTTCTAACTGGCGCCGATATGGTATTTATCGCAGCTGGTATGGGTGGTGGTACAGGTACTGGTGCCGCTCCAGTGATTGCTGAAGTAGCAAAAGAGCTGGGCGTACTAACAGTCGCTGTTGTAACTAAGCCATTTAGCTTCGAAGGTAAAAAGCGTCTAGCGTTTGCTGAACAAGGTATTGAAGAGCTTTCTAAACATGTGGATTCATTGATTACGATTCCAAATGAGAAGCTACTGAAAGTACTGGGTCGTGGTGTAACACTACTGGAAGCATTCGCAAGCGCGAACGATGTTCTTAAGAACGCGGTTCAAGGTATTGCTGAGCTAATTACTCGCCCTGGCATGATTAACGTCGACTTTGCGGACGTACGCACTGTGATGTCGGAAATGGGTCATGCAATGATGGGTAGCGGCATCGCGAAAGGTGAAGACCGTGCAGAGGAAGCGGCTGAAACGGCAATTTCTAGCCCATTACTAGAAGACATCGACCTAGCGGGCGCTCGTGGTGTGCTTGTTAACATCACAGCTGGTCTAGATATGCGTCTAGATGAGTTCGAGACCGTAGGTAACACAGTTAAGGCCTTTGCTTCTGATAATGCAACAGTAGTAATCGGTACTTCTCTAGACCCAGATATGACGGACGAAATCCGCGTAACTGTGGTAGCAACAGGTATTGGCACTGAGAGAAAGCCAGACATTACGTTAGTTGCTGGTGGTAAAGCAAAAGTGGCTTCGGCTCCTCAACCACAAGCTGCAGTACAAGCTGCACCAAAAGTGGAAGAGAAAGTGGCACAGCCATTGCAAGAAAAAACTGAGGTTAAACCTCAAGTGAAACCACAGCCAACAACGTCACCTGTTTCTTCAGGTACAGGCGCTAGCCAAAGTGCAGCACCTAAGCCAGAAAAAGAGAGTGGGTACTTAGATATTCCAGCATTCTTACGACGTCAGGCTGATTAACAAACAACCAATATTTGACTATAGTCAATTTAGTGGTAAAATTCGCGGTCGGTAAATACTGGCCGTGATTTGTAGCACTGATAAGAGGCAGGCAGATGATCAGACAACGTACTCTGAAAGAAATTGTGAAAACGACTGGTGTGGGTCTCCACTCTGGTCGTAAAGTCACACTTACTCTTCGCCCGGCAGCTGCAAATACAGGCATTGTATACCGTCGTACCGATGTAAACCCTCCTGTAGATTTCCCAGCTGATCCAGCATCAGTTCGTGACACTATGTTGTGTACAGCGCTTGTAAACGATGCAGGTGTGCGTATTTCAACGGTTGAACACTTGAATGCAGCATTAGCAGGTATGGGTATCGACAACATCATTGTTGAAGTAGATGCTCCTGAGATTCCAATCATGGACGGCAGTTCAAGCCCGTTTGTGTATCTAATCCAGCAAGCTGGTGTGGAAACTCAAAATGCAGCGAAGCGTTTTATTCGTATCAAAAAGCCAGTACGCTTTGAAGACGGTGATAAGTGGGCAGAGTTTGTACCATTTAACGGCTTCCGTATGGACTTCGAGATCGACTTCAACCACCCAGCGATTGAAGCTGATGAACAGCGTCTTCTGTTTGACTTCTCTTCACAAGGTTTTGTTAAAGAGATTTCTCGCGCTCGTACTTTTGGCTTCATGCGTGACATCGAATACCTACAATCTCAGAACCTAGTTCTAGGTGGTAGCTTTGATAACGCTATCGTGCTTGATGAGTACCGTATTCTTAACGAAGAAGGTCTTCGTTTTGATAACGAGTTTGTTACTCACAAAGTGCTGGATGCGATTGGTGATCTTTACATGTGTGGACACGCTATCATTGGTGAGTTCCGTGCATACAAATCGGGTCACGGCCTAAACAACCAACTTCTACGTGCAGTTCTTGCTGATGCAGAAGCTTGGGAATGGGCAACGTTCGAAGAAGAAGCAGGCTCTCCAGTTGCCTTTGCAGAACCAGGAATGGTTTTGGCATAAAACTGCAATCAAAGATTTTAAAAACCAGGCAATGCGCCTGGTTTTTTTGTATCTGTAATAAAGCTAAAGTGCAATAAAGCATTGGAATAAGCGTTAGGCTAGCCTCGAGGTTGTTTATTCCATCGGCAATTGGTAATAAAAGTTCAAACCACATCAAACAAATGACCTCATAAATGGTCGTTGAGGTGAAAATTACTTACACTAGATGCCAATAATTTTAACTCAAGCCTTGAAAACTCTACTCTCCAACACAATATCAGAGGTACTAGATTTATCTCAGTATCCTTGGTTCGTAACTAACACTAGTTCACAACTGGTAGAGACTGACGGCATTTAAAATAGATCGCGGACGATCTGAGAACGAAGAGATTCCAAGCACATGATTACTAAGCTGCTGACAAAGGTAATTGGCAGTCGCAATGACAGAACACTGCGCCGCCTTAGAAAGATTGTAAAAGAAATTAATAACTACGAACCAACGTTTGAGGCTCTGTCTGATGAAGAGCTAAAAGCAAAAACTGTTGAGTTCCGTGAGCGCTTAGACAAAGGTGAAACACTAGACCAACTTCTACCAGAAGCATTCGCAACAGTACGTGAAGCATCTAAGCGTGTTTACGGCATGCGTCACTTCGACGTTCAGCTGATTGGTGGTATGGTTCTTAACGCTGGTCAAATCGCAGAGATGCGTACCGGTGAAGGTAAAACACTAACAGCGACTCTACCTGCTTACCTAAACGCACTTCCAAGTAAGGGGGTTCACGTTGTAACGGTGAACGACTACCTAGCGAAGCGTGATGCTGAGACAAACCGTCCTCTATTTGAATTCTTAGGCATGACCGTTGGTGTTAACGTACCAAACATGGCTCCACCTGAGAAAAAAGCGGCTTACCAAGCAGATATCCTATACGGCACAAACAACGAATTCGGTTTTGACTACCTACGTGACAACATGGCTTTCCGCGCGGAAGACCGTGTACAACGTGAACGCTTCTTCGCTGTTGTCGATGAGGTGGACTCAATCCTAATCGATGAAGCTCGTACTCCTCTTATTATCTCTGGCCCAGCCGAAGATAGCTCAGATCTTTACACTCGAATCAACACACTGATTCCTCACCTAGAACTTCAAGATAAAGAAGATTCAGAAGAGTACCGTGGTGAAGGTCACTACACCATGGACGAGAAGTCTAAACAGGTTCACCTGACTGAAAACGGTCAAGAATTTGTTGAAGAGCTAATGGTGAAAAATGGTCTAATGGAAGAGGGCGACACGCTTTACTCTCCAACCAACATCAGCCTACTGCACCACGTTAATGCAGCACTGCGTGCACACGTATTGTTCGAGAAGAACGTAGACTACATCGTTACTGAAGAAGGCGAAGTGGTTATCGTTGATGAACACACTGGCCGTACTATGCCTGGTCGTCGTTGGTCTGAAGGTCTGCACCAAGCGGTTGAAGCGAAAGAAGGCGTTAAGATTCAGAACGAAAACCAGACTCTGGCTTCGATCACTTTCCAGAACTTCTTCCGTCTATACGAAAAACTGTCAGGTATGACAGGTACGGCAGATACAGAAGCATTCGAATTCCAATCGATCTACGGCTTAGAGACAGTGGTTATCCCAACTAACAAGCCTATGGTTCGTAACGATATGCCTGACGTGGTTTATCGTACTGAAGCTGACAAGTTCAACGCCATCATTGAAGACATCAAAGAGCGTGTTGCTGCAGGTCAACCATCGCTGGTCGGTACGGTTTCTATCGAGAAATCTGAACTGCTGTCGAACGCTTTGAAAAAGGCAAAAATTAAGCACAACGTACTGAACGCTAAGTTCCACGAAAAAGAAGCGGAAATCGTAGCGCAAGCAGGTACGCCAGGTGCAGTGACTATCGCAACTAACATGGCTGGTCGTGGTACCGATATCGTGTTAGGTGGTAGCTGGCAAGCAGAAGTTGAAAAACTACAAGATCCAACTCAAGAGCAGATCGACAAGATCAAAGCAGATTGGAAAGTGGTTCATGACAAAGTACTAGAGTCTGGTGGTCTACACATCATCGGTACTGAACGTCACGAATCTCGTCGTATCGATAACCAGCTACGTGGTCGTTCTGGTCGTCAAGGTGACGCAGGTTCTTCTCGTTTCTACCTATCAATGGAAGACTCGCTACTGCGTATTTTCACATCTGACCGTATGGCTGGTCTTATCCAGAGCGGTATGGAAGAGGGTGAAGCGATTGAGTCTAAGATGCTATCGCGCTCTATCGAAAAAGCACAACGTAAAGTTGAAGGCCGCAACTTCGATATCCGTAAACAGCTTCTAGAATACGATGACGTAGCGAACGATCAGCGTAAAGTGGTTTACGAACTGCGTGATGAGCTAATGAGCTCTGAAGACATCAGCGAGATGATTGAACACAACCGTGAAGACGTGTTCACATCGGTTATTGATGAATACATCCCGCCGCAATCACTAGAAGACATGTGGGATATCCCAGGTCTTCAAGACCGTCTGAAAAACGACTTCGACCTAGACTTTGATATTCAAGGTTGGTTGGACGAAGACGATAAGCTTTACGAAGAAGCGTTACGCGAACGCATCCTAGGTATGGCTGTTGATGTTTACAAACAGAAAGAAGAAGTGGTCGGCGAGCAAGTTCTGCGCAACTTCGAGAAGTCTGTCATGCTACAAACTCTTGATGGTTTGTGGAAAGAACACTTGGCGGCAATGGACCACCTTCGTCAAGGTATCCACCTACGTGGTTACGCACAGAAGAACCCGAAACAAGAGTACAAGCGCGAGTCGTTTGAACTGTTTGAAGGCCTACTAGAAGTGCTAAAGTCTGACGTGATTACTATCCTTTCGAAAGTTCGAGTTCAACAACAAGAAGAAGTAGAGAAGATGGAAGCGCAGCGTCAAGCTCAAGCGGAAGAAGCAGCGCGCCGTGCACAAGCTCAACACGCTTCAGCTGAAAACCAACTATCTGATGGCGAAGAGTCAGCAGAAGGGCATCAACCAGTTGTACGTGATGAGCGCAAAGTTGGCCGTAATGAGCCATGTCCATGTGGCAGCGGGAAAAAATACAAGCAGTGTCACGGTAAAATCGCGTAAGTTTAATGAATCGTCGCTGTAGCGCATGATAGCTACGTTGGTGGTACTCACTTACTATCGTAAGCTCCGTGCCACCGCCTTGCTCTCAGGCACTACAACTTAGCTTCATAAAACTGACAAATAGAATATAAAGAGTCGCTTAGGCGGCTCTTTTTGTATGTGAATATAATAAGGTTTCGATACCGTCATCCTCGAGAGTGAGGGACGAGCGAGTCGGGGATCTTTCGAACTAACAAAAGAGCAGATTCCCTATCTAATTCGTTCCTCATTGTAGGGAATGACGGTAGAGACATAGAAGGAACACCATCAATGAAAAGAATCCATATTGTAGCGGGCATTATCTTCAATCAGGATAAATCGGAAATCTTTATTACTAAGCGTCCGAGTGATAAACACAAAGGCGGCTTTTGGGAGTTTCCAGGCGGTAAGGTTGAAGAGGGTGAAACCATTGAACAAGCCATGATTCGTGAGCTAGATGAAGAGATCGGAATTACGGTGACAGAGCAGAGCTTGTTTGAACACCTAGAGTTTGATTATCCAGAAAAGTCTCTTAAATTTGATTTCATCTGTGTTAATGCTTTCGAGCAGGAGCCTTATGGCAAAGAAGGACAACAAGGGCTGTGGGTTGCTATTGAAGCATTGCCAAACTACGAATTCCCGGAAGCAAACGTGCCGATTTTACAGCGTGTAGTAAAAGAGTACTCGTAAAGGCTAGCCTGAGTCTGAGATTGTTGTTAGTTTAAAGAGATAGTGAACTTGAGTCGCTCTGCGAATGTATGCAGGGGACAAACCAAACAATGGAGATAAATGCAGTGGTAAGAATTGCAATTGCAGGAGCAGCAGGTCGCATGGGCCGTAACTTGGTGAAGGCTACTCACCAAAACAAAGATGCGACGGTTGGTGCTGGTTCAGAGCGCCCAGAGTCATCGCTGGTCGGTGTCGATATCGGTGAGCTGTGTGGTGAAGGTCGTTTTGAGGTTGCCCTGGTTGATGATCTAGCAAAAGTGGTAGAAGAGTTTGACGTGATCGTCGACTTTACTGCGCCTGTCAGCACTCTAGCGAACATTGAACTGTGCAAGAAGCATGGCAAAAAGCTCGTGATTGGTACAACCGGCTTCTCTGAAGAAGAGAAACAAGTGATTGCCGCTGCGTCTAAAGAGATGCCAATTGTTATGGCTCCTAACTACAGTGTTGGTGTGAACCTAGTATTTAAGCTGCTTGAGAAAGCGGCAAAAGTAATGGGTGATTACTGTGATGTTGAAATTGTTGAAGCGCACCACCGTCATAAAGTCGATGCGCCATCAGGCACTGCGATTGGTATGGGCGAAGCGATCGCGGGCGCTATGGGTAATGATCTGAATGACGTTGCGGTTTGGGCTCGTGAAGGCATTACCGGTGAGCGCACTAAAGATGAGATCGGTTTTGCAACTATTCGTGCCGGCGACATCATTGGTGAGCACACAGCAATGTTTGCAGATATTGGTGAACGTGTCGAAATTACCCACAAAGCAACGGATCGTATGACTTTTGCTAACGGTGCGATCAAGGCGGCGGTTTGGTTGGATAGCAAACCAGCAGGCTTTTATACCATGACAGATGTGCTTGGTTTGAATGAACTGTAAATAGATAATTATGCGCTGGCAATTGCCGGCGCTTTGTTTATTTAGCCAATTCTAATGATAATTAAACTTAACTAAGGTGGTGGAAATACGCTTAGTTTATTGTGTTTTTTGTCTTGTTTTGGTTGTTTTTTGTTTGAGTTTGTCTTTATTTCTTGTTTCATCTTGTTATTTAACGTTTGCGCTTTCTTATCAATATTTCTATCACTCTAACTTAGAGTGAAATGATACCGAGAGTTGAAAAAATCTCAATTTCCCCTCCTTGTCCCTGTAAAACTAGTACTTTTGAAGCTTTAAAAGAGAAAGTTGGATAAGTGGCTACAAATGTTTAATTTCTTTTGCGTTAAATGTTGACACAAATCACGGGCATCACTAAAATACCGCCAATTTGTCTAATTTCCATAAACACGCAGTTTTGGGTGTTGCAGGAAGGTAGATTTGCAAATTAAATCAATTTTAATGCATTTTTATTTCTGGAGGTTGTCTTGAAAAAGTCAGCATTGCTAGTCCTAGAAGATGGGACAGTATTCCACGGTGAATCCATTGGCGCAGACGGTTCTGCTGTTGGTGAAGTCGTTTTTAATACCTCGATGACGGGGTACCAAGAAATCCTCACTGATCCTTCCTATTCTCAACAAATTGTAACGCTTACTTACCCTCACATTGGCAATACCGGAACCAATTCCGAAGACGAAGAATCCTCTTCAATCCACGCTCAAGGCCTTGTGATTCGCGATCTCCCTCTTATCGCTTCTAACTTCCGTAATGAACAATCCCTTTCTGATTACCTAAAGTCGCAAAACGTTGTTGGTATCGCTGATATCGATACTCGTAAGCTGACGCGTATTCTTCGCGAGAAGGGTGCTCAAAACGGTTGTATCGTAGCGGGTAACAACATCGACGAGGCTCTAGCGCTGGCTAAGGCTAAAGAATTCCCTGGCCTAAAAGGTATGGACCTTGCGAAAGAAGTTACAACAAAAGAAGCGTATCAATGGAAACAAGGTTCGTGGACGCTTACGGGTGGACTTCCTGAAGCGAAAGCAGACTCAGAATTGCCATATCACGTTGTTGCCTACGACTTCGGTGCAAAACGTAACATCTTGCGCATGCTTGTTGACCGCGGCTGCCGCCTAACAGTTGTTCCAGCTGAAACGTCTGCGGAAGAAGTTCTAGCACTGAACCCAGACGGTGTTTTCCTTTCAAATGGCCCTGGTGACCCAGAACCATGTACTTACGCGATTGAAGCGACAAAAGTATTCTTAGAGAAAGGTCTACCAATCTTCGGTATCTGTCTTGGTCACCAAATCCTAGCGCTAGCTTCTGGTGCGAAGACGGTGAAAATGAAGTTTGGTCACCACGGTGCAAACCACCCAGTTAAAGATTTAGATCGTGATGTTGTGATGATCACTTCACAAAACCACGGTTTTGCTGCAGATGAAGAGACGCTGCCTGAAAACCTACGTGCAACGCACAAGTCGCTATTTGATGGTTCTCTGCAAGGTATCCACCGCACAGATAAGCCAGCATTCAGCTTCCAAGGTCACCCAGAAGCGAGCCCAGGTCCAGAAGACGCGGCACCGCTATTCGACCACTTCATTGAACTAATTAAACAGCACACAGCGTAATTCGGAGTAGTAGACAATGCCAAAACGTACTGACATTAAAAGTATTCTAATTCTAGGTGCTGGCCCGATCGTTATCGGCCAAGCATGTGAGTTCGATTACTCTGGTGCTCAAGCTTGTAAAGCGCTTCGCGAAGAAGGTTACCGAGTTATTCTTGTAAACTCGAACCCAGCGACCATCATGACTGACCCAGATATGGCTGATGCAACTTACATCGAGCCTATTCAATGGGAAGTTGTTCGCAACATCATCGCGAAAGAGAAGCCTGATGCAGTTCTACCTACAATGGGTGGCCAAACAGCACTTAACTGTGCACTAGACCTAGAGAAACACGGTGTTCTTGAAGAGTTCGGTGTAGAGATGATTGGTGCAACGGCTGACGCTATCGATAAAGCAGAAGACCGTTCTCGTTTCGATAAAGCGATGAAGTCTATTGGCCTTGAGTGTCCACGTGCGGATACTGCTAAAACCATGGAAGAAGCTTACGCTGTTCTAGATATGGTTGGCTTCCCTTGTATCATCCGTCCATCATTCACTATGGGTGGCACTGGCGGTGGTATCGCATACAACAAAGAAGAGTTCGAAGAGATCTGTCGCCGCGGTTTAGACCTTTCTCCAACAAACGAACTTCTAATCGATGAGTCTCTAATCGGTTGGAAAGAGTACGAGATGGAAGTGGTTCGTGACAAAGCGGACAACTGTATCATCGTATGTGCGATTGAAAACTTCGACCCAATGGGTATCCACACGGGTGACTCAATCACAGTTGCACCAGCACAGACTCTAACAGACAAAGAATACCAACTGATGCGTAACGCTTCTCTAGCGGTACTGCGTGAGATTGGTGTTGAAACAGGTGGTTCAAACGTACAGTTTGGTATCAACCCGAAAGATGGCCGTATGGTTATCATCGAGATGAACCCACGTGTATCTCGCTCTTCTGCTCTAGCATCGAAAGCAACAGGTTTCCCAATCGCTAAGATTGCAGCGAAGCTGGCAGTTGGCTTCACTCTAGATGAGCTAATGAACGACATCACGGGTGGCGCAACTCCAGCATCATTCGAACCAACAATCGACTACGTTGTAACTAAGATTCCTCGTTTCAACTTCGAGAAATTTGCAGGTGCTAACGACCGCCTAACGACGCAAATGAAGTCTGTTGGTGAAGTTATGGCTATCGGCCGTAACCAACAAGAATCTCTACAAAAAGCACTTCGCGGCCTAGAAGTTGGCGCGACTGGCTTTGACGAAATGGTTGACCTAGATGCGCCAGACGCACTAACAACAATTCGTCACGAACTAAAAGAAGCGGGCGCAGAGCGTATTTGGTACATCGCGGATGCATTCCGTGCGGGTATGTCTGTAGATGGCGTATTCAACCTAACGCAAATCGACCGTTGGTTCCTAGTTCAAATCGAAGACATCGTTAAGCTTGAGCAAGAACTTAAAGCGAAAGGCTTTGCTGGTCTAAATAAAGAAGAGCTTAACAAGCTGAAGCGTAAAGGTTTTGCTGATGCTCGCCTATCTAAGATTCTAGGTGTTGCTGAGAGTGAAATTCGTCGTCTACGTGACCAATACGACATCCACCCAGTGTACAAGCGCGTTGATACGTGTGCGGCTGAGTTCTCATCTGATACGGCTTACATGTACTCATCTTACGATGACGAGTGTGAAGCGAACCCAACAGACAAAGACAAGATCATGATTCTAGGTGGCGGTCCAAACCGTATCGGCCAAGGTATTGAATTTGACTACTGTTGTGTACACGCATCACTAGCTCTACGTGAAGATGGCTACGAAACTATCATGGTTAACTGTAACCCTGAGACTGTTTCAACGGACTACGACACGTCTGACCGTCTGTACTTCGAACCAGTAACACTGGAAGACGTACTAGCAATCGCTCGTGTTGAGAAGCCAAAAGGCGTTATCGTTCAGTACGGTGGTCAAACGCCACTTAAACTGGCTCGCGCACTTGAAGCGGCTGGCGTGCCAATCATCGGTACTAGCCCAGATGCAATCGACCGTGCAGAAGACCGTGAGCGTTTCCAAGTGGCTGTTGACCGTCTAGGCCTTCTACAGCCAGAGAACGCGACAGTAACAACAATGGAACAAGCAGTTGAGAAATCTCGCGAAATCGGCTTCCCATTGGTTGTACGTCCTTCTTACGTACTTGGTGGTCGTGCGATGGAAATCGTATACGACGAGCAAGACCTACGTCGCTACTTCAACGAAGCAGTAAGCGTATCAAACGAATCTCCAGTTCTACTAGATAGCTTCCTAGACGACGCAGTTGAAGTCGATATCGATGCTATCTGCGACGGTGAGCGCGTAGTGATCGGCGGTATCATGGAACACATCGAGCAAGCCGGTGTTCACTCAGGTGACTCAGCATGTTCTCTTCCTGCATACACGCTAAGCCAAGAAATCCAAGACGTAATGCGTGAGCAAGTTGAAAAGCTAGCATTCGAGCTAGGTGTTCGCGGTCTAATGAACACGCAGTTTGCTGTGAAGAACAACAAAGTATACCTAATCGAGGTGAACCCTCGTGCTGCGCGTACAGTACCGTTCGTATCTAAAGCAACAGGCGCGCCAATCGCTAAGATTGCAGCACGTGTTATGGCGGGTCAATCTCTAGAAGCTCAAGGCTTTACTAAAGAAATCATCCCACCATACTACTCTGTTAAAGAAGTAGTACTACCGTTCAACAAATTCCCAGGTGTTGACCCACTGTTAGGCCCAGAAATGCGCTCTACAGGTGAGGTTATGGGTGTTGGTGCAACGTTCGCAGAAGCATACGCAAAAGCAGAACTAGGCTGTGGCAATGTTTACCCTGAAGGTGGTCGTGCGCTACTTTCTGTTCGCGCTGGTGATAAAGAGCGTGTTGTTGACCTAGCATCTAAGCTGTCTAAGCTTGGTTACCAACTAGATGCAACACACGGTACTGCGGTTATCCTAGGCGAAGCGGGCATCAACCCACGTCTAGTGAACAAGGTACACGAAGGTCGTCCTCACATTCTTGACCGTATCAAGAACAACGAGTACACCTACATCGTGAACACTGCGGCTGGTCGTCAAGCGATTGAAGACTCTAAAGTACTTCGTCGTGGTGCTCTAGCAGAGAAAGTGAACTACACCACAACGCTAAACGCAGCGTTTGCAACGTGTATGGCTCACACAGCTGACGCGAAAACAACGGTAACTTCAGTACAAGAGCTACACGCTCAGGTTAAAGCTTCTGAAGCATAATCGCTGTTAAACGGATATAAATGTCGCAAAGGCCGCTCAACTGAGCGGCCTTTTTTATGTGAGGTGCACGAACTAAGAGTGTGAAAGTAACGATGAAAAAATGGAATAGGTCACTGTCTTGTGTTTCGTTGTTTTCATTTTTATTTCAGTGGTAATTTGTGCTCTCAACGTTAAGGAGTGAGATACATGGACATTACCATTGAGATTCTAGCCATACTGTTTTTTGTGGCGACAGCTGCAGGCTTTATTGATGCGATGGCTGGTGGTGGTGGATTGTTAACACTCCCAGCGCTTTTGGCCGCAGGTGTTCCGCCGACTCAAGCATTGGCGACTAATAAACTGCAGAGCTCGTTCGGCAGTTTTTCCGCAAGTTGGTACTTTGTGCGCAATGGTATCGTGAGTATCAAAGAGATGCGTTTCGCTATCTTGTGTACTTTTATCGGCTCCGCGATTGGTGCCGAGTTAGTCCAATACATCGATGCGAGTTTGCTCACTAGCTTGATCCCACTGCTACTGATTGCGATCTCACTCTATTTCCTGTTAGCCCCACAAACTAAGACCAGCGAAGGGAAGCAACGTATCTCGGAGGCGATGTTTGCGCTGTGTGTTGGTGGTGGTGTGGGCTTTTATGATGGCTTCTTTGGACCGGGCACCGGTTCTATCTTCACGGTCTGCTTTGTCGCAATTGGTCACTTCTCTTTAGTTGATGCGACCGCGCGTACCAAGGTGTTGAACTTTACATCGAATATTGCCGCACTGATCTTCTTCATTATTGCTGGCCTACCAATTTGGGAGCTTGGTTTAGTGATGGCTGTTGGTGGCTTTATTGGTGCACAATTAGGTGCCAAGGTAGTGGTCACTAAAGGACAAAAGTGGATTCGTCCTTTGGTGATTGTGATGTCAATGTTGATGGCTTCTAAACTGCTTTGGGAACAGCATCAACAATGGATTCTATCAGTGCTTTAACTCGCGGTGACTGATAGCTATTTGGTCGTACACAGATGTGAATCGGGCGAATCAAATTTATGAGCTCTTCAAAACTAAACAGATGCTGAGGGGCAATATTGAGGGTTTTGACGATTGATAGAGGAATCAGTGCAGGGCCTGTTCCACCAAGCGCCAGCTGTGCGGCTGCGGTATAAGCATCCATCTCCATTAGCGGTTTAACACCAAACTTCTCAAGCACGGACAATTGATAGCTATTGGCTGGATTGGTCATGTCATTAGTGATGACACGCTCTGGTAGACACTCTAAATGTGTTGAACTCACAATGTAGAATGGTTCGTCGAATAGATGAAAGGTCATCAATCCGTGATGAGGGGGAAGTACCCCGGCACACAACCCCAGAGTCGCTTTCCCTGATTGCACTCGTTCTATGATCCGTGGTGTGTGGTTGGTGGTGATGGTGATGTATTTATCATGTTGGATAAAGTCGCCCATCATCTTACCTAAGTAGCCAGCAATCAGTGATTTAGAGCTATCTAAGGTGATCAGTGTGGTGTCCTCTAGCTCTTGCTGTTCATAGATCAGTCCGCGTAACTCATTAAACGCAGGGCCGATACTCTCGATAAGAGCAACGCCATCTGGAGAGAGTTTAATCTGTCGTCCATTGGGTTCGATCAGCTTTTTACCTAACTTCTTTTCTAAATTAGCAATGCGTTTGCTGACTGCAGATTGACTGATGTACAACAAGCTACCAGTGCGGCTCATGGTTTTTGCTTTGCTGAGTACCAGCAGTGTTTCAATACCTTCAAGTAGCATAGAGTTATTGATGAAAGTTGGGAATAATAACCCCAACTTATCTCAATCAGACCTTGGGCTCTACTTTTTACTTGTCAGTTCTTGAACTAGGGTTGCGATTCTGGTGCCGTAATAGCGAGCAGTGAGTAGGTCATTGCCATTAACGCTCTCCTCCCCATCATCGATACTCGACACCAAGCCGATGTTAGATCCTGTACGATTGAGGCCTAAATCATCGGTATGCTTAGAGGCATCGAGTCCAATCCATAACATTCCATGCTGACAAGCCAGTGTGAAGAAACTCAATAGTGTTTGCTGTTGCTCTCCATTGAGACTGCCGCCCGTGGTAAAGCCTGCGGCGAATTTATTACGCCAAGCTTTAGCGCAGTAAGGCTCACTGCTGGCGTCCATAAATGCCTTAAATTGCGCCGCTGGGCTACCCATGTAAGTTGGGGAGCCAAACACAATCGCATCGCACTCTCCAAGTCGCTTGAGCTTTTGTTCGTTGATGTAGCGACCCTCTACAATTTCACTGGGTAACACCTCAATCATGGTGACGGATTGAGATTGAGTCTCGACACCTTCGGCGAGGGCATGGGCGACAGCTTTCGTTGCACCACACTTAGAGAAGAAAACAATACCGATCTGACTCATTGGTTAATCCTCGTAGCGATTTTTGTTTTCAGCATCCTGAGTAAGGTACTCAATGAATTCCCACTCAACACCGCTTGCATCGTAAAAATAGACGCGCTTGCGAAACGGGTTGTCCTCTCCGATATCATTCTGTTCATAACCAGCAGCTAATAAGCGCTTCTGAACACGATCAACGTCATCAACAACGATACCAATGTGATTGATGCCTACGTCTAGATAAGGGGAGCGATCGGTTTGCTCTCTTGCAACGACCTCTTGAAGTGCAATGTAGCTGTCGTCAGTACCGATATGGCACCAGCGATAATTTGTTTGTCCACGGTGGCGCTCTTTAAATTCAGGGATCGCGGTTTGGATAAATTGGACGGCGTCATCAATGTTACTGACGGTGATATTTGCGTGTTCAACATAAGCCTGCATGGGAACCTCCAGTGTTCTCTAATTAGTAAACAAATAATTTTATAAAGTTATTTGTTTACTAATATAGTTCAAAAAATGACTAAGTAAATAAAAAACTTTATTTAATCTGCTTTTGTTTTACTAAGAGCAAGTTTGAGTGACGGAAGAGGACCGACAGGCACAAAAAAAGGCTCCGGAGAGCCTTTGATTTTTTATGGGGTTCAAGCGCTTAGAGCACTATTTGTTGAGAGCAAATGTCGGCAGAGATAGGTGCCAACGAATTGCTCCTAGACGAATCAATAGGGTAGAGAAGACACCGGCTAGGAAAGCTGTCTCGGAGTCTTGTCCCATGCTAAGAGCCGTTGTGTGGAATACGCCACCGATGATACATGCTGTGGCGTACACTTCGCTTCGTAGGATCATTGGTACTTCTCGAGCCAGTACATCGCGGATAATACCGCCGCCACAGCCAGTAATCACACCCATGATGATCGCAACCAGTGCTGAGTCTTGATAGCTCAACGACTTATCTACACCAATACCAACAAACACAGCTAAACCGATAGCATCACACACAGGCAGAATCCACCATGGGAGACGTTTCGGACGTCTTACGATGATCATTGTCAGCAGACAGGTAATAAGGATAACCCACAGATACGTGGTATCGGTGATCCAGAATACGGGAGTCGCACCCAACGCCATGTCGCGAATAGTACCACCACCAATAGCAGTCACACTGCCTAGAACGGCGACACCAAATGGGTCCATTTTCAAGCGGCCAGCGACAAATACGCCAGAGATGGCAAAAATAGCCGTACCGAATAAGTCGATAAAGTAAAGCAGCATGGAGTCCATGATACTGATGCTCTTAAAGTTTAAATTGTAGGGACAGGTATACGGCGAATTGTACGAAAAATCGCATCAAATAGTTAGCGATTTTGACGTGCTTTATCAAAGTAATCGCACACCTGTTGGATAGCTTGTAGTGTTCGTGTTGTAGGGCGGTTTATCCAGTCGGAATTGAGTGACCAAATCTGCTCTTTTTCAACTGCTGGGATCTCATCACCCCAATCGCTCCACATAGTGCCGTTCTCAATGGCATGGCGAGAGGTGAAGATAACCTCAGGCTTTTTCAGTACAACTTGTTCAATGCTCACTTGTGGGTAAGAGGTCGCAGCATCTTCGAAAATGTTTTGGCCGCCACAGAAATCAAAGACTTCACTCGGCCAGTGACCTTGTGCGACAGTGATGATCGGTTTCTCACTCAACTGGTAGAAGTATTGAACTGGCTCGGCGTCTTGATACTTAGCCCTGAGCTGCTCAAGCTGTTCTCGATAAGCTTTGGCGTTGCTGAGTCCAACGCTAGGGTTGCTAGAATATTGGCTGAGGTGCTCAATATTACTGGCGATACTGTCTAGGCTCTTGGTTTGTGAGTAGTAGATCTCTAAGCCAAATTGTTTGAGCTTCGCAAGCTCTCTCGGCGGGTTGCCTGCGGGCCAAGCTAGAATCAGATCGGGTTGAAGCGCGATGATCTTTTCGACCTTTATCCCTTGATAGTTGGCAACCTTAGGCAGCTTATCAGCTTCGGGCGGGTAGTCGCTTCTTTCGCTCACTGCAATCAAGTTGTCACCAAGTCCTGCACTGTAAGCCAACTCTGTGGCGTGCGGGGCAAGACTAACGACACGCTTTGCTTCGCTATGAGTTTCTGCCTGTGCATTGGATTGCCATAAACAGAGTGAAAGTGCAGAGATAGCTGCACAAGAGAAAGAAAACTTCACATTAAATCCCTTGGTGAATAATCAGTAATAGAGCACTTTGAATCAGTAGCCACGCCAATATCCGCCAAGCGAGCATTTTTTGCAGTTGGGCTAAGTGCAGCGCTGATGGTGCAATTCGACCACCCAATTTGGCTCTTACCGCTTTGACGTTGTCATAGATTGCTGGGCCACCCAGGGACAGTTCGAGTTTATTACCCGCTGAAGTGATGAGCCAAGCAGGGCCTGGCAGTGGCCAAGAACGACTCTGAGTCAGCATCATCGAGAAGGTATTACTTGCGTTGTGTCCTGCTACAATCATCAAGGCAAACAGGCGTAAGGGAATAAACTCTAGAACCGCGACCACTTTCACTACGCTTGAACCAAATGGAGCAAAGCGTTGTCGGCTTGGTGACCAAGCGCGCGCCAACTCAGCGGTCAAACGGTACATGAGCGCCGCAATACCGCCACCAATGGCGTACCAAAAAAGCACGCAGATAACGTTGCGACCGTAACCCATAATCAGAGTTTCGGCAGAGGCTTTTCCAAGTCCCAATGTAGACAGAGTATCAGTTTGTCGATTAACCACAGGCGCGAGCAGTTTGCGTGCTTGCGGCTTATTATCCTGACTGAGTGCGCGAATCAGTTGGCTTGCAAGCTTCTCATTGTTGCGCCAATCGATGGCAAGCAACAGAAGGGCAAGTTCAAATAGTTGCGGCTGCCACATCAGAGGCTTGAGGGCGATAAGCAGAATGAGAGCAGGAAAACACATCAACAACCAAGCCAAGGTTCCAGAGATTAAGCTCTGTGAGTAGTTGCGATTGTTGTTTACCTTGTCAGCGAGCAGTTCAGCGAACTTGTGCCAGAGAGTGACTGGGTGAGCGGCGTGAGGAATCGGTAAGATTAAATGAAAGAGCAGTGCCCCCCACATAACGAGGAGCACGCCATTCGCAAATACCTGATCAAACAGTGTTTGCATCTTGAGTGACTTATTTAAGTAGGTCTACCATCTTAATCACCATCTCAGAAGAGCTCTTCGCTGCTAGCGGTAGGAACTCTTCAAAGCTCATTGGTGACTCTTTGTCTGCTACGTCAGAGATTGCGCGAACGACAACAAACGGTACTTCGAATTGGTGACAAGCTTGTGCGATTGCAGATGCTTCCATCTCAACCGCTACTACAGATGGGAAGTGCTTGCGGATGAACTCTTGACGCTCAGCCGTGCAAACGAAAGCATCGCCAGTACAGATTAGACCGCGCACTGCGTGTGTGTCTTCCATTTGTGCTAGTGCTTTCTCAGCAACATCCATTAGCTTCGCATCTGCTTGGAATGCCGCTGGTTGACCTGCCATTTGGCCGATCTCGTAACCAAATGCTGTCACGTCTGCATCGTGGTGACGAACTTCAGTAGAGATAACCACATCGCCCAGGTTAAGTGTTGAATCAAAACCGCCTGCAGAGCCAGTGTTTAAAACCACGTCTGGTTGATATTCGCTTAGTAGGATAGAAGTACCTACTGCAGCCGCTACCTTACCAATGCCAGATTGCAGTAACACAACATCAACACCATTTAACTGACCTGAGAAAAAGGTACAGCCGCCTTTTTTCACTTCTGTCATCTCTGTGATTGCTGATTTTAGGATCGCAACTTCTTGCTCCATTGCGCCAATGATGCCGATTTTCATGTGTAGTCTCTTAATAAGGTTGTTTTTACAATAGGGTGAAATTGTAGCATGGAAGAGAAGCATCAAGCGACAGCACTTGTGCACTTCTCTTCGGTATCACAACTGCGGGTATGATTACTCAATAAGCCCAGCTTTTGTCAGCTCTGCTCGTAAGGTATCCACGCGTTTGCGGTTCACGCCAAAGTCCGAATGACCAGTACGAGACTCTGAACGAACCAAAAGGTTATTGCCTTCAACTTTGAGTTCTAAGTCATCGACAAAACGCATGATCTTGCTGGTAAATTCAACACGTAAGTAATCGTCATTCTTTACGGCTGTTTTGGTTCTAGGCTGCTGCAAGATGACCGCTTCAATCTGAGACAGGCTGACGCCATCAGCGAGAGTAAATGGAGCAATGTTGTGTTGTTCACGAGTGTCTTGAGTTGAGACACAGTTAGGCTTGTCGCCACATGGTTTTTTGGTTCTGTCTTCCATTGTTTGATTTCCTTGGCTACAGCCTGCGAGGCCGATAAGAAGGGTGGAGAGCAAGACGACTTTTTTCATTGTTTTTTCCTTTGTCTTTAATGGGAGTATACGGCTTACCCATTGATGATCGTCATAATACTAAGGGTTAATTATATGACTTAAAAAGGAAAAAGGATCCCTAATGAGATCCTTTTATTTTTAATGTGTTAGCTAGAACTTAAAGACCTATGGCAAAAGAGCTAGTAGACATCACGTACGTAGCGTTTCTGTTTTTTGAGCTGATTGACGTACGCTTTAGCACCATCGTCATCGAGACCACCATGCTCAGCAACAATCTCATGCAGTGCTTTATCGACGTCTTTCGCCATGTAGTAGGCGTCGCCACAGACAAAGAAGTACCCGCCACGCTCTAGCCAAGCAAATAGCTCAGCGCCGCTGTCGCGCATCTTATCTTGTACATACACCTTCTGTTCTTGGTCACGTGAGAACGCGAGATCAAGTCGAGTCAGTACCTCTTTTTGCTGTAAAGCTTCGATCTCTTCTTGGTAGATATAATCGGTAGCGCTATTGCGGTCACCAAAGATCAACCAGTTGTCACCAGGAGACGCTTGCACCTCACGCTCTTCAAGGAAGGCGCGGAATGGCGCGATACCTGTCCCTGGACCTACCATGATCATTGGCGCTTTATCATCTTCAGGAACTGCAAAGTTTTTGTTGGGTGCAAAGTAGCAAGGGACTTTCTTACCCTCTTCAACGAGGTCTGCAAGCCATGTAGAACAAGTACCGTTGTAGTCTCTTTCACCATTGTTGTAACGCACGCTGCCAATGGTGAGGTGAACTTCATCGTTATGTTTGTTTAAGCTTGATGAGATCGAGTAAGCGCGTGGTGCAATTGGTCTTAGCAAAGATAAAATTTCAGCCAGTGACAACGACACTGTTGGGTAAGCTTTTACAAGATCGAGGATATCTTTACCCCATAGGAAGTCGTTCAGTGCACTGGTATCGTCACTGCCTAGCATCTGGATCACTCGGTGATCGCTGGCTGCTTCTGCAAGAGCTTTGACTAGCTCTTTTGATGGCGTTCGGATATCTAGGTAACTGGTGAACAGCTCACGCAAGCTGTGGTTTTCGCCATTCCATGATGGCTTCTCATCACCGCTGAACTGGAAGTGATCGAGTAGCGCGCTCACTAGCTCAGGTTGGTTCTCTGGGATCACATTAAGAGCATCACCCGGTTTGTAGAACTCGCCCGAGCCTTCTAGTGAAAGCTCATAGTGTACGATCTCTTTGCTTGAGCCTTGTTTGGTCAGTACACGCTTATGTTTAAGTGTTGCTTGCAGAGGGTTCTTACGACCGTACTTGGATTTTTGCTTTGCTGCCGGTGATGAGCCAGATACCGCTTCGCTATCTGCACCCTGTGCTGCGATAGCTGGTAGGGTAGCGATCATCCACTCTTCTGCAGGTTGTTCAAAGTCGATGTCACAGTCGACACGGTCAGTCACGCGAGTTGCCCCAAGCTCAACCAATCGCTCATCCCACTCTTTACCTGCCAAACAGAAATCGTCATAGCTGGTGTCACCCAGAGCCAGAACCGAGAAGTAGGTGTTGCTAAGTTGAGGTGCATTGTCACTGCTCATGGTTTCCCACAGTGTCTCTGCATTATCTGGGTGTTCACCCTCACCGTAGGTACTGGTGACAATCAGAATACGCGATGACTTAACAAAGACTTGCGCGTCAACGTCATCCATATCTTGAACGGTGGCAGTTAAGCCGTACTCTTTGGCCTTCTCTGCAGTGTCATAGGCAACGCTCTCTGCGTTACCAGTTTGTGAACCATAGAGGATGGTTAGCCCTTTTACTTGAGGCTTAGACTCCGCATGTACAACGGACTCTTCCTTAACCAAAAGGCGTGAATGAAGGCCTGAAAAGAAGCCCGCCAACCAAGTTTTTTGGTCTTCATTAAATGGTATATCTTGTGGCAAATGAGGTACTTTCATTTTTCTTCCTATTTAATACTTTGCCTGTCCTTAGGCGATAATACTCGTCATATTTGAATCTACAGCGTTGTTAACTACTCATGTTCACCCTAATCACATAACAAAACTATGCTCATAGGGCTGAACGTGCTTGTTGCCTAGCTGTAGACCCAATTATTTTGAGTATGGGCTTCTTGTTCTGCTTGTTCGATCTGCTCGCGGATCACATCGGCAAAGGTGTAGCAGTAAAGCGTTGCTAGGCGCTGATTGATTGGCTCAATCGCTTTCATCTCTTTGCTGATATCTTGCTCTCTTGCCATGATCCACACAGTTGTGCCGCGGCTGTGGGTATCCCACACATCGCGTCTCTCGAGTGAAGCCTTGTAATCTTGAATGCGCTTATTCGCGAGCAATACTGAGAGTTCATCATCGCTGTAATTTGAGACCGCTTCCTTAACGTCTTTAAGCAGTTGGTCGTAGAGCTTTTTATCTTTCAGCTCAAACATACGTTGAATCACTTGAGCATCAGTGGCGCTGTTTTTAGCGAGTTGGTGAGCTCGATGCAGCACGCCACTGTGGGTTAAAAGATCACAGATGAGCGGTGTATCCATATCGCCATATTGTGGGCTCAATCCATTAGACAGAGCTTTTTGATCACGGTAGGCAAAATGCACCGCTTCGATCAGGTTATTGGCTTGGCCTTGGATGAGTTCTTCCAGCATCTGCTTACGTGTGTGAGAGGTCAGAATACTCTCTGGATGTTGGCTGTGTAGCAGAGCAAATGGAACTACAAGCGTGAACAAGGTGCGACTGGTCGGCCAATCTTTGAGAATACGCTGCGCCTTGAGTGAACCAGTAAAGCGAACGTGCTGTTCTAGGTGCCACTTAAGTGCTTCTTCGTATCCCGGGTTTTGTTCAATCAATGGCACGGTGAGTACCGAGTCGGCGCTGCAGCTATTTACGAATTGACCGTCGATGTCGTACTGGTAAGCAATACCACCAGACATACCGTTGCCGAAGCCTTTACCAAAGCCTCCAAGGTTGATCACAGAGCCGTTAGTCATGTATTCACAACAAAAGTCACCAACCCCCTCGACGACTGCAACAGCACCAGAGTTACGTACTGCAAAACGGTCGCCCGCTTCACCTTGAACAAAGGTTTGGCCGCCAGTTGCGCCAAACAGTGCAAAGTTGCCGATAAGGACGTTGTTGCCCGCTTTCAGTTTACGTTGGCTTGGTGAACGAACCACAATGTGACCGCCACTTGAGCCTTTACCGACACCGTCGTTACAGGTACCAGTGTGCTCCATAACCAGACCGCTGTTGTTAAATGCAGCGTAACTTTGACCGGCACTGCCGTGGCTTTTGACCACGATAGACTCGGCATCAAAGAAGCGACGACCATTGGACGCTGTGAGTGTTGCTGGGTGTAGTTGCGCCTTGCTTTGGTAGTTCAGGGCACGCTCGATATCGATTGAGAGTTGACCACCTGTTGATTTGTTGCGGTTATTGAGCTTACCCGCATCCAGAACAATGTTGCGCTCTTCTTGTTCAAAGTAGTCCGCGAGTAACTGTTCAATAAGGTTGTCATCTGGCGTGAAGTCAGCTTCTAGATAAACGGGTTTCGCAACCTTAACAAGGTCGACTTCGCGCAGTAGACCGGTGACATTGAGCTTACCAACAATGCTGTGGTGGTTAGCAAGGTGAAGCAGCTCACTCTTACCACGGATCTCTTGCAAGCTGCTGTAGCCGAGGCGAGCCAAGATCTCACGAACCTCGTGGGCAACGTTTAGGAAGTATTGAGCAAGGGCTCGTGGATCGCCTTGGTACAACTCTGGGTTGGTCGTCAGGCCGGCTGGACATTTCACATTACAGTTCTTAGCCATGACACACTTGAGCATCATCAGTGCTGTGGTACCGAACTCGAACGAGTCACCACCCATGATGGCAGACTTAATCACGTCGATGCCGGTTTGGTGTGCATTTGAACAACGCAGTGTGACCTTATCGCGCAGGCCATTTTCACTTAGAGCCTGATGCACCTCGGCGATACCGATTTCTGCAGCTCGGCCAGTATTCTTCAAACTGGTTACGGCTGCAGCACCTGTACCACCTGTGTTACCTGCCACGTTGATGATGTCTGCGCCAGCTTTGGCGACACCAACGGCGATGGTACCTATACCTTCAGACGATACGAGCTTAACGATCACGCGTACACGTGCAGCTTTAGCGTCATGGATCAGCTGACCCAAATCCTCTATCGAGTAGGTATCGTGGTGGGGCGGTGGGCTGACAAGTTCCACACCCGGAGTACCACCACGGGCAGCGGCAATTTCTACCGTTACTTTTGGTGATGGCAGCTGACCACCTTCACCTGGTTTTGCCCCTTGTGCGATCTTGATTTCGATCTCTTCAAGCTGCGGGTCTGCAAGGTAGCCGACCCAAACACCAAAACGACCTGAAGCAAACTGTTTAATTTTGCTCGATTTGATGGAGTTAAAGCGAGAAGAGTGTTCACCGCCTTCGCCCGAGTTACTCATCGCACCAGCGATGTTAGTGCCTTGCGCTACGGCTTGGTGAGCGTTGGCATTGAGGGCACCGTGACTCATTGCGCCAGAAGCAAAGGCTGGCGTAATAAGGTGAGCGGGTTCGACTTGCTCAAGGGCAATCGGCTGCTTTGTCGTCTTAACGCGAGATAAGAAGGATTCAAGAACGGGCTTAGCAGTGAGCTCAATGGTTTCATCGACGACTGCGACATGTTCAATCTTTTCTGACCAAGTGGTCTCAATCGCAATTCGTAGTGAGTTAACCAGCTCGCGGTTGTTGAGTGTCAGAATGAAGTGGTTCGCGACATCTGAAGAAGCTTGCACCTCTAGCCCTGACCACAAGTAGTTTACGTTGCCTTCAAAATGGAAGCGGTCGAGCAGGTGAGAGAACTCATCCGCACTTTGCGCCTGATTGAAGTTCAGAGGCAGCAGCAAGATATCACGCAGTGTTGCAGGGCGAGTTTCACGTTCACGATACAAGTTATCAGCAAAGGCGCGATAAGCGGGTGTTACTTGGAACTTATCGATCTCTTCAGGGCTGAGTTTCTCATAACCTGTCTGCTTGTACGCAACGTCTTCGCTAGTGGCGACGGTGGATTCAAGCGCTTGTTCAGCAACTGGATCAACGTAGCGCACCTCTTCCTGCGTCATGTTGATGTATTCACGAACCGCGGTATTACCGAAGCTGTGGCCCGCGCCATCTTGACGTTCTTTAAACAGACCTAGTAACGGGATCTGATTTTCTTCGTTGATCGCTAGGGCTTTAAAGTGCCACTTTGCAGAGCTCCACGCGAGATCATCAAATTGTGCACCGCCAACTGGCGAGCTGATATTCGGGAAGAAACTATTGAGTTGTTCTGAATCGGTATCAAGGAAGTTAGACTCGAAGAACTCACCACCGATATAACTCTCTACCGTACAAAGGCCAAATTTACCCATGGTCTTCATCAGCGATTTTTCGCAGGCTTTTTGGAAGTTCTTTAAGCCTTGCTCAATCGATTGGTTGTTACACAGCGTTTTGGCGCGGTGGTAGACAGAGATAGGGCAGACGGCTGAGATACCAAAACCTAATAGGCAGGCGATGTCATGGCTACTTGCTGCCTGACCCGTTTGATAAATCACGCTGGCATCGAAACGCAGACCGCGTTTAATAAGTCTTTGGTTGACGGCTGTGGCAACAAGAATCGCGGGTAGTGCAGCCTTACCATTGCCAATCTGTTTATCGCTCAGCACTACAATATTGGTGCCATTCTCAACCGAAGCCTGAATCTGGTCACAGAGTTCAGTAAGTGCTTCAGCAACGCGCGCGGAATTATCTTCCCTGCTATTTAATGTTGGATTGAAAAGGGCATCAAATGTTTCAACTTTGATTCGATCTTGCGAGAAAATCTGTTCAAGTTGTTGAGGTTGTAGAATTGGCGAGTTGAGAACCAGTTGTACGGTTTCGCTTGGGCTGAAATTAGGCTTCGCACCAAGAGCGACACGCAGCGTCATACCATCCGATTCGCGTAAAGAGTCGAGAGGCGGGTTGGTGACCTGTGCAAAACGTTGGCTGAAGTACTTGGACATGCCACCTTCTTCATCGGTCAGCACGTTTGGTGCTAAGCCAAAGCCCATCGCAGTGATCTTCTCAGCACCGTGCTCGATCATAGGATCGAGGAAGAATTTAAAGCTCTCTTGGTTCAGAGAGTAGGCCACATGACGGCTGTAGGCGCTGAAGTTTTCGTTCTCAGTCACGCTATCTAAAGATGCCGTCTCAAGGTCGCCAAGAGTAATACGAGCTGACTCAAGTAGAGCGCCATAGTTACGCTCTTTAGCCAGAGTTTCGAGGATCTCGTTGGTCTCGTAGCTACGACCTGTCGCGTGATCGAAGTAGATCATGCCACCGGCTTGAATTCGTCCAAAGCGCACAATCTCTTCTGCAGGAAAGTCGATCTGGCCGGCTTCACTCATCACTGCAAGGTAGCGGTCTGTTTCAACACTACGCAGTGGACGCAGGCCTAGTCGGTCTAATCGAGCTCCGACTTTTTGGCCATCGGAGAAAATGAGAGCTGCTGGACCATCGTTTTTCTCTTCAGAAAGACTGAAGTACTCAAGCATCGCTTTCACTTCAGGAGAGAGACGCTCATCGTTTTCCCATGCTGGTGGCATCATCGCCAATACAGCGGTAACAATGTCTAGCTCATCTTCAACCACGCGGCGCGCCAGTGTTTGGTCGAGTCGAGCTGAGTCTGACTGACCTTTTGGAAAGATCACTCGCTTCTGTTGTTGACGTGCAATGGCATCTTCACTGAGTCGGTTTTTCTTGTCCGTGTTCAATTCACCGTTGTGCGCCATACGACGGAAAGGCTGAGCCATCATGGTAGCTGGCGCAGTGTTGGTTGAAAAACGTGTGTGGAAGAATAGGGTCGTGATGTGGTGCTCAGGGTGGCTGAGGTCACTAAAATAGGGTACGACTTCCCACGAGTTTAGACGTCCTTTGTAAACCTGAGTTTTTGAACTCATTGACAGTGGATAGAAACCAGATAGAGCATCATCGGTGAAGCCTACAGATTCAATTTCACCCAACGCTAGGTTGATCTGATGTTCGAAAAGATCTGCGTTGCGAGACAAGTCACCATTTAAAAATACCACTTGCTGGATCGATTGCTGAACTTGGCGTGACGCATCGTTAACCGCTGATGGGTCGATAGGGACCTCTCGCCATAGCGCAATATCCAGTTGATACTTAGATAGATTTTCTTCTATGAGTTGTTTTGCTTGAGCATGGTGTTCACGATTGAAAGGAAAGAAGAAGTTCGCAACACCAAAGTCGCCAGACTCAAGGTTTGAGGACTTGAGTAGATGGCGATAAAAGTTAATCGACAGGTCAATGTTGACCCCAGCGCCATCACCAATACCTTCTGCATTCATACCTCCACGATGTGGAATAGTACACAGAGCTTGGTGGGCCAGAGACAGCAGTTGATGGGTTTGTTCACCAGTTTTATCGGTGATGAAGCCCACCCCACAGCTGGAGTGTTCATGCTCGCGGTCATAAAGCGAGCGATATTCCTGATTCATTCGATCATTTCCTTGATTGCTTGCAGTTGAGACTGCGGGTTCCTTTGGCATGTATCACTACAGTGCCGAAGCCTCAGCTTATATCCCAATCGTGAGTGAAGCCTTTCACAACATTGAATGGGGAAACCAACTAGACTGCTCCTGCAGAAAATGTTGGTTTTCTTATTTGAACGATTCTTGTTCTTTTAAAGCGATCTCCATACTTATCATGTTAAAAAATTGATAGCAAGTAGTTGGTTTTCTAGCTAGGGGGATTTTGAATAGTTAATTAATCTGTAAATGCGCGCTAAAAATGACCAAGTTGTGATTTTTTCTATTGTTTTGTCGTGTTTTCTAGACTTATTAACCCAGTTGATAATGATTATTAATCATTGTTGTTACATGTCATTTTTTCGTCTTAATTCATAAAAAATGGATAAATAGATAAATAACAAGCGTACTGTATTGCAGAAACAAAAAAGGCCAACACAGAGTGTTGGCCAAAAGTTTGGAAGGAATTGTTATTAAAATTCTATGCAGAAAGCATCAAAGAGTCTGCTTTCGCTTCTAGGTTTGAGTTGCCCATTAGGAAGTCATCGATAGCAATAGCACATTCACGACCTTCGTTGATACAACGTACAACCAGAGATTGACCCGTACGCATATCACCCGCTGCAAACACACCTTTTTGGTTGGTTGCGAAGCCGTCAGTTGCTACGTTGCCGCGATCATCCAGTTTGATGTCCAATTGAGCAAGTACACCTGTTGGTTCTGGGTGTAGGAAGCCCATTGCTAGGAATGCCATGTCACATGGAATAACACGCTCTGAGTTTGCTACTTCTTCAAACCCTGGGCGCTCACCAGGCTTAGCATCTTGCCAAACGATATCTGCGATACGTAGACCAGTGACTTCGCCTTTATCGTTACCGATAAACTCTTTAGTCAGAATGTTCCAGTGACGCTCACAACCTTCTTCGTGAGAAGTGGTTGTTTTCATGATCATTGGATACTGAGGCCAAGGCATGTTTGCAGGACGCTTCTCTGGTGGGATCGGCATGATCTCAACCTGAGTAACGCTTGCTGCTTTATGACGGTTAGACGTACCCACACAGTCGGAGCCCGTATCACCACCACCGATTACTACAACATGCTTGTCTTTCGCGTGAATCTCTTCACCTTTAAGATCCATGTCATTTGCACGGCGGTTGTTTTGACCAAGGAATTCCATTGCGAAGTGAACGCCTTTTAGTTCACGACCTGGAACAGGAAGGTCACGTGGAACCGTTGAGCCACCTGTTAGCAGTACCACATCGAACTCTTGACGAAGCTGTTGTGCATTCACATCAACACCGATGTGCTGGTTTACTTTGAACTCAACACCCGCTTCAGCCATCAAGTTGATCTTACGATCAATCACGTCCATACCCAGTTTGAAGTCTGGGATACCGAAGCGTAGTAGGCCGCCAACTTTCTCATCACGCTCAAATACTGTCACTGAGTGACCCGCACTGTTTAGCTGCTCAGCTGCTGCAAGACCTGCAGGGCCTGAACCGATGATCGCGATCGTTTTACCTGTGCGAGAGCGAGGTGTTTTAGGTTTTGCGTACCCTTCACGGTACGCAGTTTCTACAATCGTCTTCTCGATATTACAGATAGTGATTGGGTCTTGGTTGATACCAAGAACACAAGCGCTCTCACAAGGAGAAGGGCACACACGACCTGTGAATTCAGGGAAGTTGTTGGTAGAGCTTAGAATGTTCCAAGCCTCTTCCCAGCTGTCACGGTAAACCGCGTCGTTAAATTCTGGGATGATGTTACCAATCGGACAACCGCTGTGACAGAAAGGGACACCACAGTCCATACAACGAGAAGCTTGAGTATTGATCTTGTCGCCAAATTCTTCGTTAAGTACGAACTCTTTGTTGTCTTCGATACGAACTGATGGGTCGAGCTTCTTTGGAAGCTCACGACCATGCTCTAAAAATCCAGTAGGCTTACCCATTATACTGCCTCCACTTGTTCCGTTTGTGCTTGCTCTGCTTCAGCCTTACGCTTTTGAAGTACCGCTTTGTAGTCGCGCGGCATAACCTTAACCATTGAGGCTAGGCTTACTTCAAAGTTGTCTAGGAAAGACTGAGCAACTTCACTTCCTGTGAATTGAACCTGCTTAGTTAGCATCTCTTTCAGTAGTTCACGATCTTCTTCTTCGATTGGATCTAGGTCTACCAACTCAGGGTTTAGCTTAGTTTCGAAGTCACCAGACTTATCCCAAACGTAAGCCACACCGCCACTCATACCTGCCGCAAAGTTACGACCTGTTGAGCCAAGGATTACTGCGACACCACCAGTCATGTATTCACAACCGTGGTCACCAACACCCTCTACAACCACTTTCGCGCCTGAGTTACGTACACAGAAACGCTCACCCGCCATACCGCGGATGTATGATTCACCAGAGGTCGCGCCGTAGAAACATACGTTACCTACAACGATGTTATCTTCTGCAACGATGGTTGATTTCGAATCTGGGTAAAGTACTAGCGTACCGCCAGATAGGCCCTTACCCCAGTAATCGTTCGCATCACCTTCCACTTCGAACTTAACGCCCTTAGCAAGGAAAGCACCGAAAGATTGGCCTGCAGAACCATTGAATTTCACATTCATTGGTTGAGGTAGACCTGCGTCTTTGTAAACCTTAGAGATTTCGTTCGATAGCATGGTACCCGCAGAGCGGTCCGTGTTGATGATAGGGAATTCCGCGTCTACGGCTTCGCCTTTTTCAAGTGCTGGAATCGCAGCTTGGATCAACTTACGGTCTAGAACTTCTTCTAGGTTGTGGTTCTGCTGTGTTTGGTTGTAAACACCATCTTCATCACGAGCTTGCTCAATGTGAAGCACAGGAGACAGATCTAGGTTCTTGTATTTCCAGTGTTGGATGTCTTCACGCACTTTCAGTTTGTGCGACTGACCTACCATCTCATCGATAGTGCGGTAGCCAAGCTCAGCCATCACTTCACGTAGACCTTCAGCCATGTACTGGAAGAATGTCACTACGTCTTCTACGCGGCCGTCGAAGCGCTCACGTAGCGTTTTGTTTTGTGTTGCGATACCAACAGGACAGGTGTTCTTATGACACTTACGCATCATGATACAGCCTTCAACAACCAACGCTGCTGTTGCTACACCCCATTCCTCAGCACCCAGAAGTGTTGCTACTGCAAGGTCGCGAGGAGTTTTCATCTGACCATCAGATTGAACCACGATACGGTTACGTAGGCCGTTCTTCAGAAGCGTTTGGTGCGTTTCTGCTAGACCTAGCTCCCAAGGTAGACCTGTGTGACGAATTGACGACATTGGTGATGCACCTGTACCGCCATCGAAACCAGCGATAAGAACTACGTCGGCTTTCGCTTTCGCTACACCTGATGCGATGGTACCTACACCCGCTTCCGATACTAGCTTCACGTTAACGCGGCCAGCACGGTTTGCGTTCTTCAAGTCGTAGATCAGCTGAGCCAAATCCTCGATTGAGTAGATATCGTGGTGCGGTGGTGGCGAGATTAGACCTACGCCCGGAGTCGAGTGACGTGTTGCACCGATCCAGTCATCAACCTTATCACCTGGTAGTTGACCACCTTCACCTGGTTTCGCGCCTTGAGCCATCTTGATCTGTAGCTCGTCTGCGTTTGTTAGGTAGTAAGACGTCACACCGAAACGACCTGAAGCAACCTGTTTGATTGCAGAGCGTTCCCAGTCACCATTCTCTTTGCGCTCGAAACGCATAGGATCTTCACCACCCTCACCAGAGTTCGATTTCGCGCCGATGCGGTTCATCGCTACTGCCAGTGTTGAGTGTGCTTCGTAAGAGATCGAACCAAATGACATTGCACCTGTTGCGAAACGCTTAAGGATGTTTTCGATTGGCTCAACTTCTTCTAGCGGGATTGAACCTGCTGGGTTCTTAACAAAGTCTAGTTGGCTACGTAGCGTTGCTGCGTTATCACCTTGGTCATCAACCGCTTTCGCGTATTTCTTGAACTGGGCATAGTCTTTGTTGCGCGTTGATTCTTGTAGTAGTGAGATAGTCTCAGGGTTAAACAGGTGTTTTTCACCACGCTGTTTCCACTGGTAAACACCACCCACATCTAGAACTTGTACTGGGATTTCACGAGTCGGGAAGCCGATACGGTGACGTACTAGAACTTCCTTAGCGATATCATCGATCGTTAGACCTTGGATACGTGAAACTGTACCTGTGAAATACTTATCAACCACAGACTTGCTGATACCCAATGCTTCGAAGATCTGTGCACCGTGGTAAGACTGCAGTGTTGAAATACCCATCTTCGAGAAGATCTTCAGAAGACCGCCATTGATTGACTTACGGTAGTTTTCGAACAGCTCGCGAATGTTTGTTTCCGGATCAAGCTTCTTCGTACGCTGCAGGTCAACCATAGTTTCGATAACTAGGTATGGGTTGACTGCGTTTGCGCCGTAACCGATCAGAGTTGCGAAGTGGTGCGTCTCACGAGCATCACCAGTCTCAACCACAATGTCACACTTCGCACGTAGACCCTTACGGATTAGGTGGTGGTGAACTGCGCCAACCGCCAGCATTGCTGGGATTGCAGCGTGGTTCGAGTTAACCGCGCGGTCTGTTAGAAGGATGATTGAGTAGCCATCGATAACGGCATCTTCCGCGTACTGACAGATACGCTTAAGTGCACGCTCTAGTTTGCCTTCGTCTTCGCTTGCTTGGAATACGATGTCTAGCGTCTTCGCTTGAAGGTGCTCGTTATCGATAGCACGTAGCTTCTCAAGTTCAGAGTTAGAAAGAACTGGCGACTCAAGCTCTACTTTTTGACAGTGCTCTGGAGACTCAGCCAGTAGGTTCTGATCTTTACCTAGGTAAGTGTTCAGAGACATAACCATACGCTCACGAATCGGGTCGATTGGCGGGTTAGTTACCTGAGCAAACAGCTGCTTAAAGTAGTTTGATAGATGTTGTGACTGGTGCGAAAGAATCGCTAGTGGCCAGTCGGCACCCATTGCAGAAAGTGGTTCTTTGCCGTCTTTCGCCATTGGTACAATGATTTCGTTAACTTCTTCCGAGCTCACACCAAACGCTTGCTGCTTGTGCAGTAGCTTTTCTGGTGAAGGCTGGCTGAATTCGTTGCTCGCATCTGGCAGTTTCTTCAGGCTCAGTAGATTCTCTTCAACCCACTTCTCGTAAGGTTGTGCTGATGCTATGCCGTCTTTCACTTCTTCATCAGAGATGATGCGACCTTGCTCTAGGTCAGCGACGAAGATACGACCTGGTTGTAGACGACCACGGAACTCAACGTTCTCTGGTTCGATTTCAACAACACCAGACTCTGAAGCCATTACTAGGAAGTCATCTTTGGTCACTGTGTAGCGAGAAGGGCGTAGACCGTTACGGTCAAGGGTTGCACCTACTTGAACACCGTCTGTGAAACATACAGATGCTGGGCCATCCCACGGTTCCATTACGTTCGCGTGGTACTGGTAGAACGCGCGACGAGTTGGGTCCATGTTTTTGTTTTCTTGCCATGCTTCAGGGATCATCATCATCAACGCATGTGGCAGGCTGCGACCAGATAGAACTAGGAGCTCAAGTGCCATATCGAAGTTAGATGAATCTGAGCTGCCTTCCTGACAGATAGGCAGTAGCATGTCGATCTCTGCCTGAGTGAACAGGTCAGATTCGATGATCGCTTCACGGGCTTTCATCCAGTTCAGGTTACCGCGAACTGTGTTGATTTCACCGTTGTGAGCTATGTAACGGAAAGGCTGAGCTAGACGCCAGCGAGGGAATGTATTGGTAGAGAAACGAGAGTGAACCAGTGCAAGAGCACTTACCATCGTTGGGTTTTGTAGGTCTAAGAAGTACTGAGGTACTTGTTCAGTGGTTAGTTGACCCTTGTACACAACCGTCTTGTAAGACATAGAGTTGATGTAAAAGTCATCACCAATGTTAGACACACTCTCAAGGCATACTCGAACCGTGTAGTTACGTAGAACGTACAGTTTACGCTCTAGCTCTTCAGGTGTGATACCTGGACCACCAGAGATAAATACATGCTCGAATTGAGGCTCTGTGCTCAGTGGGTCTGCGCCGATCATTGAGTTATCAGTTGGCAACACACGGTAACCGATCACTTCTAACTCTAGGCGTTGTGCATTGCGCTCCAGAATGTCGCGACATTGTGCACGCTTGTGTTCGTCTTTAGGGAAAAGTACAACACCAACACCGTATTTTTCAAAAGATGGCAGCTTAATACCCAGCTTTACCGTCTCTTCAAGTAGAAACTCGTGTGGTTTTTGCAGCAAGATACCTGCGCCATCACCTGAACACGGATCGCAGCCTTGGCCACCACGGTGTTCCATTCGAGCTAGCATATCTAGTGCTTGGGTCACTACTTCATGAGACTTACGGTTTTTGAGGTGAGCTACAAAACCGATACCACAAGCGTCATGCTCCAATTCAGGAGTATACAGACCCTGTGAGTTCTGCTCTTGATCTACCATAGATACATCCTTCCAGTTAAATCTAGGCGTAACTAGTTTGCACTTCGTCAGCCTTGTCCTTTTATATTTATGAGTCTAAACCTGCCCTGTGTTGGCGGTTTGAGTCCTTTCTGTCTCTCGCAGGAAAAATTTTGCGAGAAAAACAATCCTTAGTGATATCCGTTTTTTTTTGACCACAAACTAGTGGTTTATATAGGTGGGATTTGGATAACACCGACTTATTAGCAAGTTTGAGCTGTAATAAAATACTCAAAAAACGCCAATATGTGTAAGTATCCTACAATTTTGTTAAGGATAATTGCAATGAAAGTTGAACGATGTAGACCATTTTTTTGTTTTGAATTGAATTTTTTGCATAACATTTGTGCAACATTAGGCAAATAGAGCCGTTTTTTTGCATTTTTATTGATATTTGTTAGGTGTCTCGCAAACGCTTTTCAGTAAGCTGCCCGGCTTAATTTATGAAATCCTGTAATTAACTTTCATAGATGAAATTGATATTCATTCTTATTTAGCTTGGTGCTCCTCTCATGCAATTACACGAACTGGTCAATACGATTGGTCAAGATCTCCAGCGTCGCTATGGCGAAAAGGTCCATAAACTGACTTTACATGGTGGTTTTAGTTGTCCTAACCGTGACGGAACCATAGGTCGAGGAGGCTGTACTTTTTGTAACGTTGCGTCGTTTGCAGACGAAAAAACTCAAGTCCAAAGTATTGCGGCTCAACTTAACGATAGAGCGGGCGAAATTGCACGAGCTAAAAAGTATCTTGCCTATTTTCAGGCTTACACCAGTACCTATGCAGAGGTTCAGGTGCTCAAGAATATGTATGAAGAGGCGCTTAAAGCTCCGGGTGCTGATATTGTTGGATTGTGTGTTGGAACGCGCCCTGATTGTGTCCCGGATTCCGTATTAGAGCTGCTGGCTGGTTATGTAGAACAAGGCTACGAGATCTGGTTAGAGTTGGGGCTGCAGACCGCAAATGATCAAACGTTAAAGCGTATCAATCGTGGTCACGACTTCGCTATCTATGAGAGTATCACCAAGCGCGCTAGAGCATTAGGCATCAAGGTGTGTACCCATTTGATCGTTGGTCTACCTAAAGAGACTAAAGCTGACAATCTTGAAACATTAGATCGTGTTTTAAACGTTGGTACGGACGGAATCAAACTGCACGGCTTACATATTGTTGAAGGCAGCACTATGGCTAAGGCGTGGAAAGCCGGCAAGCTAGAGGCTCCATCTTTAGAAGAGTATGTCTATATTGCTACGGATATGATTCAGCGTACTCCGGCTGAGGTGATTTATCATCGAGTCTCTTCTGCAGCGCGTAGACCAACTTTGTTGTCGCCATTGTGGTGTGAGAACCGTTGGCTCGCCATGACCGAGATTGGTCGTTCGCTAGATAAAAGTGGCGCTCAAGGCTGCAAGAATGGCGAGGCTTTTGTCTACACTTTGCCGCAGCTAAACCCGACACCGAATTAACCAACAGCGGCTTGTAGAGATAAAAAGATCAATTAGTGATAAGATCCGCCCTATTAGAGATGTATATAGACAGAGGGTAGATGGAACCATTGATGACTTGGTTGTGGGACAATGCGATTTGCTATGGATCGTTTATTGTTACCCTTCTGCTGTTTACCTTGTTCGGCTGGTATCTCTATTCCCGTTATCAAGCGCATATCGAACATCTGCTGCTCGCCACGCCTGCACCCTTGTGTATGGTCGATGTTAAGAGTGGCGAAATCGTGCATGCGAATCGTCAGGCTATGCAATTATTGGGTATCCGTCAGATGGGTACTCATTTCCGTTACCCAACCAATGACTGTCAAACTGCCTTTTCTGAAAATCTTTCTAATCATCAAAGTAGCCACTCTTTTGAACAATGCCTGATGTGGGCGTTATCTGAGTTCGAATCTCGCAAGGTCAACATGCTAGGGCGCAAGATGATCTTTCGCGGTAAACGTGTATGGATGCTCTACGCAACGCCGCATAAACACTCTAGTGAAGAACAATCTCAAGAATTGCGAGAGCTTAATGTTGCTCGTACCGCTTTGGATTCGCTGTCTGAATTGATTTATGTAAAAGATCAAAAGGGCGATCTCGTGGCTAGTAACCGATCGTTTAAGAAGTTTTGGCATGGTCGTCTAGAAGAGGGCACGCTGAGTGTGTCGAGTGGCGCACTAAAAGGGCGAGTCAGCCAACGCAGCTGGACGACCGATCAAGAAGGAAAGAGCTGCCTGCTTGAGACCTATCAAAGTGTGTTGATTGATGGAAATGGGGAGAGGATTGGTACTCTCTCCATCAGCCATGATGTAACCGATTGGCATGACATGCAGCAACAACTGCGCGATGAGATGGAAAAGCGTAAAGACACTGAGGTGGCGTTGGCTCAGAGAGACACCATTCTTCAAAACATCTTAGAGGCTAGCCCAGATTCGATCGGTATCTTCAACGAGAACATGGTTTATCAAGCGTGTAATAAGCCGTTTGTTGCCGCATTAGGGATTTCTGAGGTGAGTGACTTAGTCGGCAAGCGCCTACAAGACGTTGTGCCAAACAGCATGTATTTGCGCCTTTCAGATTCTGATCATCAAGTGCTTCATCAAGGTAAATCACTGCGTTACATCGATAAGGTCGTCTCAAGTGATGGTGAGCAGACTTGGTACGATGTGGTGAAATCACCATTTAAAGATCCAGCATCCAGTACTAGTGGTGTACTGATCATGGCACGTGATATTTCAGAACGTTATTTAGCAGAGCAGAAACTTGAAGAGGCGAACTTAGAGCTAGAGCGCTTGAGCTTCTTAGATAGCCTGACTCAAGTTTCTAACCGCCGCCGTTTTGATGAGCAGCTTTCTACCTTGTGGCATTTCCATGTTCGAGAAAGACAGCCGCTCACCATCATGCTATGTGATATCGACTACTTTAAAGGCTACAACGATTTCTATGGTCACCAACAAGGTGATGACGCTTTGATTCAAGTATCAAAAGCCTTTAAACGTGTGCTGAACCGATCGTCTGACTGTGTTGCGCGTTACGGTGGTGAAGAGTTTGCCTTCATATTGCCAAACACAGCAACTGAAGGTGCTCAGCTGGTGGCGCAACGTATCCATGATGAGATTCAAAGCCTTGGCATTGTTCATGAAAAGTCTCTGGTTTCTGAGTGGGTGACAGTGAGTATCGGGGTGGTTTCTTACATTCCAACGCTCGATGATGAGATGGAATCGGCGGTTGCATTGGCTGACAGTGCCCTCTATCAGGCCAAAGCGGATGGACGTAATCAAACCAGTGTTCACCCCAGCTCAACAGGGCGTCTCCATACCTTGGGTTTATGAGTCATCAACAGACACCAAGATAAGCGTAATTAAATGCCCGCATGGCTGTTGCATGTGATGTGGCTAGCTTACCTCCCTTGTCTAAACAGGGTAGAATATTGCTAGTCTTATCGCATGGAGCGCTAAATGAAACCCATGAAAAATCTCGCCCAGTATTACGTTGATCTTCTCGTAAAGCTGGGAATTGTCCGATTCTCTATTCTCCTCGCATTAGCATTGGTCGCACTCGCGGTCGTGGTTCAAGTTGGTATCACTCTGGCTCTCAAAGGTAATGTCGATGATATCGATATTGTCCGCTCTGTCTTTTTTGGTCTGGTTATCACTCCTTGGGCTGTCTATTTTCTATCTGTCGTTGTTGATCAGCTGGAAGAGTCTCGTCAGCGCCTCGCTAAATTGGTCTCTAAACTTGGGGACATGCGTGAGCGTGACCAAGAGCTAAACAACAAATTACAGCTCAATATCGAGAAGCTTAACCAAGAGATCGAAGAGCGTGAAAAAGCTGAAGAGGCGCGTGCTGAAGCAATGCATGACCTAGAGAACGAAGTCTTTCAACGCGAACGCACTCAGCTTGAATTGGCGGAGAGAACCGCTCTTTTGCGTTCTTT
Organism: Vibrio fortis; assembly: GCF_000695685.1. Classification (GTDB taxonomy): domain Bacteria; phylum Pseudomonadota; class Gammaproteobacteria; order Enterobacterales; family Vibrionaceae; genus Vibrio; species Vibrio fortis_A. The sequence continues at coordinate 203,866 of NZ_JFFR01000028.1, forward strand.
CATTGATGCCTCTCCTGACCTTATCTATTACCGCAATGAAGATGGCGTATTCTCTGGATGTAACCGAGCCGTTGAAGAACTGACTGGTAAAACAGAGAAAGACCTAGTTGGCTTAACGCCATGGGATGTCTACAGCAAAGAGGTGGCTCAGCAAGTGGTTGAGACCGATGAAAAGGTCTTTGCTGATAATCAAGCCGTCACTTATGAGCAGTGGCTAGAGTACCCTGATGGGCGTAAGAACTACTTCGAATTGCGCAAGGTTCCTTTCTACAGCAAAGATGGTCGTCACCTTGGCTTGGTGGGCTTTGGGCGTGATATCACTGAGCGTAAAGAGCACGAAGAGTCGCTTGAGAAAGCCAGTCGAGATAAGACCACGTTCATTTCAACCATCAGCCATGAGTTGCGCACTCCGCTTAACGGTATTGTCGGCTTGAGTCGTATGTTACTCGATAGTCAATTAACGACTGAGCAGCGTAAACATATGCAGACTATTAAAGTCAGCGCTGTGACGCTCGGCAATATCTTTAACGATATTATCGACATGGATAAGTTCGACCGACGTAAGCTTGAGCTTTTCCCAACGCCAATTAACTTTGAAGACTTTGTTTCTGAGATGGAGAGTATCTCTGCATTGATGGCGGAGCAGAAAGGATTGAGGTTCGATCTCGAAAGACTATCTGATCTGCCAACAGCAGTAGAAGTTGATGGCACTCGTTTGCGCCAAGTGCTGTGGAATCTGGTTAGTAACGCGATGAAGTTCACCAAAGACGGCGGTGTGGTAATGACGGTGAGTGCGGATATCGAAGATGACTTCGCGCATATCACGATGGAAGTGGAAGACACCGGTATTGGTATTCCAGAGAGTGAAATCGATAAGATCTTCGCGATGTATTACCAAGTGAAATCCGGCTCTGATAACTTACATGCCGTTGGGACGGGAATTGGCTTGGCAGTTTCCAAGCAGCTGATCAACATGATGGACGGCGATATTACCGTGAGCAGTGAAGAGGGCTTCGGCAGTACCTTCACAGTCTCGATTCGTGTACCTGTTAATCACGATACTCAAGCTCTAGTGAAGACGCCAAGAAAGCAGTCGCAATTGAACATCTTTATGGTGGAAGACATTGAACTCAATGTTACGGTTGCCCGCTCGCTGCTTGAGAGTTTAGGTCACAAAGTGACGGTGGTCATGACCGGTAAAGAGGCGCAGATTGCGTTCAACCCGCAAGAGTTTGATCTGGTGTTGCTAGATATTCAACTTCCAGACATGACCGGTTTTGATATCGCTAAGTACTATCGTGAGAAGTACTCAGAGTTACCACCGCTGGTGGCGTTGACGGCCAATGTGCTTAACAACAAGAAAGAGTACCTCAACAAAGGGATGGATGATGCCATCAGCAAGCCGCTATCTGTGAAAGCGATTCAAGATGTGATTGCTAAGCTGATAGAGAGCGAGCAACCGGATAAACCACAAGTGATTGAAGAAGCACAAGTGGTGGAGCCGAAAACTACGTCCATAGACACCAGCTTGCTTGATATTGAGATGCTAGAGTCTTATGTTGATATTGTTGGCCCTAAGCCTGTGCTCGATAGCATTGCGATGTTTGAAGATATGATGCCTGACTACATGGATATCCTAAACTCAAACATGGTGGCAAAAGACCAAGCCAATATCGTTTCAGAAGCACATAAGATCAAGGGGGCAGCAGGCTCTATTGGTTTGAAACGAATTCAACAAGTGGCGCAAAAAGCGCAATCACCGGATCTACCAGCATGGTGGGAGAACATCTCAGATTGGGTCGATGAAATTAACAACGAATATCAGAACGACATTGAAGTCTTAAAGAGTTGGTTAAATCAAAGGTAGAAGAATAATGAAAAAATTAGCATTCGCCGCCTGTGTCGTGGCATTAGCGGGTTGTTCTGCACCACAAGTAGAATGGCAACAAGACAACCAAGTCGAAGTTTCTACTACGACCATCACAATGAAAAGTAATCTTTGGCTAAATAAGATGCCAACCATAGGTGAAGCACAAGATAAGACACTGCATGGTGCCATTTACCTTGAATCAGATTCTCAATTACCAGCGACACTGGCTGTTGAGAGTGTCACTGTTAAACAGGGCGCGGACACGCTACTTATTACTGGCGATGACCTAGACCTGAGAACGCACAATGAAACTCAATGGGAAGTGGCGTTTGTGTGGCAGCTAGAGATCGACAGCGAACAACCTGTTGATGTTGCAGTGGAGCTGAAAGATGGTGAAGCAGTGAAGTGGCTAGTTGAGAAAGACGTTAAAGTGGATACGGTTTACTAAATAAGCGCTTCAATAAATCAAGAGTAGCGTGCTTCGGCATGCTATTCGTGCCGCGTGAAACGGGTATTAAAAAAGGGAGGATGCTGAGCATTCTCCCTTTTCCTATTCACTGTGATGGTGTGAATTAGTCTTCTAGATCACCACAGAAGCGGTAGCCTTCACCGTGAATCGTAGCAATGATTTCTGGCGTACCAGACACTGATTCAAAGTGCTTACGGATACGACGGATAGTTACGTCTACTGTACGGTCATGTGGCTTAAGCTCACGGCCAGTCATCTTCTTAAGAAGGTCAGCACGTGTTTGGATCTTGCCTGGGTTCTCACAGAAGTGCAGTAGTGCACGGAACTCAGAGCGAGGCAGCTTGTAGCCTTCGCCATCTGGGCTTACTAGAGAGCGGCTGTTGATATCCAAAACCCAACCGTTGAATTCGTACTTCTCAACGCTGCGCTTCTCTTCTTGAACAGAGCTTGTGCTCATTGAACGATTTAGAAGGTTGCGTGCACGGATAGTCAATTCACGAGGGTTGAAAGGCTTAGTGATGTAATCATCTGCACCAATTTCTAGACCAAGGATTTTGTCTACTTCATTATCACGACCAGTTAAGAACATTAGCGCAACATTTGCTTGCTCACGTAGTTCACGAGCAAGTAGAAGGCCATTCTTACCAGGTAAGTTGATGTCCATGATAACAAGGTTCACTTGGTTGTCAGACAGCACTTGGTGCATCTCTTCACCGTCGCTAGCCTCAAAAACAGCATATCCCTCTGCTTCAAAAATACTCTTAAGAGTGTTACGAGTTACTTGCTCATCTTCTACGATAAGAATCTGCGGGGTTTGCATTTTGGCGGTACCTAAATTTGTGACGAAACTGTGCTAATAGAATAAATTCTAGGCAAAAACATAACATACAGGTAATGTAATTTTGATGATAACTCAAAGTTTTCAAAAATACACTTACTTCCAGCTGTCTGCCTTCCTTGAAGTATTGCCAATAACGTAAATCCAGTACGCCTTTTAATCATTCTGTTAGTGATTGCTGAGAATTCTATAATGTTAACAGCATGCTAACAACGCGATAATGTTAATTCCATTCACTTTGTTGATTTATATCAATTGCTGTCTGGTATCAAACTTGATTAGTATGAGCTACTGCTTAATCAACACTATAAATGATTAAATAGCCATAAATATGGAATGGCTATTCGAACTGGCTCGTATATTTTGCTTTCGTAGTCACACTTACCTACATCAAGAGTAGGCTGTGGAACCTAGGAAGCGATAAGCTGTCTTTTAATTATAGACATATTGAAAACAAAGGATTTATTTTTACTTTAAGCATGGGACTCGCGGCATGGGCTGCCTGTCTCGCTCATGGAGGATATATGCACGATATAACACCGGACTTATGTGATGAGTTCGAAAGCAAAGTGACGCTACTCAATCTCCCTTTACAGAACTACGGCCAACGTGCTGCGTTCTGGGGCGAAATTGTAACAGTGCGTTGCTATCACGATAATTCTAAGGTTCGTGATGTGTTAGAAGGTGACGGAAAAGGCAAGGTACTGGTGGTCGATGGAAACGGCTCTTGCCAAAAAGCCTTGCTGGGTGATCAACTTGCCATATTGGCGATTGAGAATGGCTGGGAAGGCGTGATCGTTAATGGCGCTATCCGTGATGTTGGAATGATGTCGCAGATGGATCTTGGTGTTCAAGCTCTAGGATCTTCACCATTCAAAACAGAGAAGCGTGGCAGTGGTCAAGTGAATGTGACGCTGACGATTCATAATCAACTGATCCAGCCTGGTGACTACATCTATGCTGATTGGAACGGAGTGCTCCTCTCTTCAGAGCTTCTGATCAACCCGTAGCTAGCGATTTTTAAGTGGAAACGGGAAACGGTTTGGAAGTTGAAGTGACCTAGAACCAGCAATCTGCTTAAAAACGAAAACCAATCCCAACTTCCACACCTTGCTGCCACTCTTCGTAATCGAGGGTGGCATGCAGGTCGAGATTATCGGTCAGTTGAACTCGACTGGTCACCTCAGCTGCAATCGACTTTTCTTTTCCTTGCTCAACATCTTCTTCATTACTGTAGGTGTGTAGAGTACTGTTGAAAGAGATGCGATCACTCAGTCGATAGCTTACGCCACTAAGGAATCCATTTTCATGCCTTAGAGCATCGCTATTGATACGAGCACCCACAAACAGATCGACGTTTTTAAACACCGAGTATGAATAGCCGCTGTCGACTTTCCAAACATCGAAAGATTCATTGGTTGAGCTTTGGCTTGAGATAAAAAACTTGTGTGCCGATGTGTCGAGTTGGCTCGGTAAGAGAGGCAAAGAATTCGCGTTACAAATAACAGGCATCGCAAAGGCTAAAAGAAATAGTAATCTTTTCACTTCCCACTCCTGATGTCGTTATTATTTGTTATATACGCTTGTTGTCTAATTAAAGCACAGAACTTGATGGTTAGCTGTACGAACCAGATACCTTTTTGCACAGAATTAATAAGCAACAGGTTGCTTTTGCGATCTAGGGCAAACTCTGTTCATTTTTTATGCCTTGCATTTCATTGCTACTTTCTGCTCTAAATAACGTCTTACTATGAAAAATGTCGTGAATGCGAAAAAAAAGTAACTTTTCATTGACGAGATGTAGCAAAACTTGATACACGTAGAGATAAGCAAACGCAGAGAATTGAATATGCAGCACTCAAGCCACCTAGTAATGACCACAACCATTATTATTACCGACATTACAATTGTTGGGGCAGGCTGCTAACTAACGGATTTACAAATAAAGGCCTGTATCCCACAAGATACAGGCCTTTTTTTATACCATTTTTACGACTTATGGAGAGGAAGGGATGCGAGTTTTAAAGTTTGGAGGTTCATCATTAGCGGACGCCGATCGTTTTTTGAGAGCGGCGGATATCATCGCTAATAATGCCCAGCAAGAAGAGCTAGCGGTCGTGCTATCAGCACCGGGCAAAACAACGAACAAGTTGGTTTCGGTGATTGAGTCGGCACTTAAACATGGTGAAGCGGAATCTCAAATCAAAGAGATTGAGTCCTCTTTTGTAGCACTATTTTCTGATATCAAAGCACTGGTTCCGGGCGTGGATGGCACGGCTTTCCAAGAGCAAGTTGAGACATCACTGACTCAACTACGTCAGTTTGTAAACGGTATTGACCTATTAGGCATGTGTCCTAACCATGTTAATGCGCGCATCATCAGTAAAGGTGAGCGTATCTCTATCCAGCTGATGAAGGCTGTATTAGAAGCAAAAGGTCAGCCAGCGAATCTTATCGACCCGGTTCAGTACCTATACGCGAAAGGTGATCACCTAGAAGCGATGGTTGATGTTGATGTCTCTACGCAGAACTTCCGTCAAAATCCTCTTCCTCAAGGACACGTTAACATCATGCCTGGCTTTACTGCCGGTAATGAAAAAGGTGAGCTAGTTACACTAGGTCGAAATGGTTCTGATTACTCAGCAGCGGTATTGGCAGCGTGTCTGCGTGCTGATTGTTGTGAGATCTGGACGGATGTAGACGGCGTTTATAACTGTGACCCTCGCCTTGTTGATGATGCTCGTCTTCTTAAGTCATTGAGCTACCAAGAAGCGATGGAGCTTTCATACTTTGGTGCTTCTGTTCTGCACCCGAAAACCATCGCACCAATTGCTCAGTTCCACATTCCTTGCTTAATCAAAAATAGCTTTAACCCTCAAGGTGCGGGCACACTGATTGGCCAAGACACTGGCGAAGACAACCTAGCGATCAAAGGCATCACTACCCTGAGTGACCTAACAATGGTTAACGTTTCAGGTCCAGGCATGAAGGGCATGGTTGGCATGGCGAGCCGCGTATTCGGTGCAATGTCTTCAGCTGGCGTGTCTATTGTTCTTATTACTCAATCTTCATCTGAGTACAGCATCAGCTTCTGTATCGAATCTGCAGATAAGCAGAAAGCACAACAAGTATTGTCTGAAGCGTTTGAGCTTGAACTGAAAGATGGCCTACTTGAGCCAGTAGAGTTCATGGATGACGTAGCTATCGTTACTTTGGTTGGTGACGGCATGCGTACTTCACGCGGTGTTGCTTCTCAATTCTTCTCTTCACTAGCAGAAGTGAACGTAAACATCGTGGCGATCGCACAAGGCTCTTCTGAGCGAGCAATTTCTGCCGTGATTCCTGAAGATAAAATCTCAGAAGCGATTAAAGCGTGTCACGAAAACCTATTTAACTCTAAACACTTCCTTGATGTCTTCGTTGTTGGTGTTGGCGGCGTTGGTGGCGAACTGGTGGATCAAATTAAGCGTCAGCAAGGTAAATTGGCAGAGAAAGGCATTGTTATCCGCGTATGTGGTTTAGCAAACAGTAAAGGCCTACTGCTTGATAGTGAAGGTCTACCTCTAGAGCATTGGCGTGACCGCATGAACAGTGCAACAGAAGAGTTCAGCCTGCCGCGTATTGCTGCTTTGGTTCAACGTAACCACATCATTAACCCAGTACTGGTTGATTGTACGTCAAGCGAAGCGATTGCAAACCAGTATGCTGATTTCCTAGCAGCGGGTTTCCACGTTGTTACACCGAATAAGAAAGCAAACACAGCAAGTATGGCGTACTACCATCAACTTCGTGAAGTTGCACGAAACTCACGTCGTAAGCTGATGTATGAGACAACAGTAGGTGCTGGCCTTCCGGTTATCGAGAACTTGCAGAACCTTATCTCTGCGGGTGATGAACTTGAGAAATTTAACGGTATCTTATCGGGCTCTCTATCTTACATCTTCGGTAAGCTTGATGAAGGTATGACTCTGAGCCAAGCAACTAATATCGCGAAAGATAACGGCTTTACAGAACCAGACCCACGTGACGACCTATCGGGTATGGATGTGGCGCGTAAGCTACTTATCTTGGCGCGTGAAGCGGGTATGGCTTTAGAGCTTGAAGATGTAGAAGTTGACCAAGCACTACCACCAGGTTTCGATGATTCAGGTAGCGTAGAAGAGTTCATGGCACGTCTACCAGAAGCGGATGCTTACTTCCAAGAGCAATCAGCAAAAGCGGCTGAAGAAGGCAAAGTGCTGCGTTATGTAGGCGAAATTGCCGATGGTAAATGTAAGGTTCGCATCGCTGCAGTTGATGGCGATGACCCAATGTTCAAGATTAAAGATGGTGAGAACGCACTAGCATTCTACAGCCGTTACTACCAACCAATCCCATTAGTACTGCGTGGTTACGGTGCGGGTACTGAGGTAACAGCAGCAGGTGTATTCTCTGATGTAATGCGTACCCTTGGCTGGAAATTAGGAGTTTAAGAATGAGTTCAAGTGATATGGATGTTGTAGTTTACGCTCCAGCTTCAATCGGTAATGTCAGCGTTGGTTTTGATGTTCTTGGTGCCGCTGTGTCGCCTATCGATGGCACACTGCTTGGTGACCGAGTGATGGTTAAAGCTGGTGATGAACCATTCTCTTTAAAAACAGCCGGCAGCTTTGTTTCTAAGCTGCCAACAGAAGCAAAAGAGAACATTGTTTACGACTGTTGGACAGTGTTTGCTCGTGAAATCGATAAGAAGGGTGTTGCTCTTAAACCACTAGAGATGACACTTGAAAAGAACATGCCGATTGGCTCTGGTCTAGGTTCAAGTGCGTGCTCAATTGTTGCCGCACTGGATGCCTTGAACCGTTTCCATGGTCAGCCATTGGACGAGACTGAATTGCTTGCGCTAATGGGTGAGATGGAAGGCAAGATTTCAGGTGGCGTTCACTATGATAACGTGGCTCCATGTTACCTTGGTGGCGTGCAATTGATGTTGGAAGAGCTGGGTATTATCAGCCAAGAAGTCCCTTGCTTTGATGACTGGTACTGGGTAATGGCGTATCCAGGGATTAAGGTATCGACGGCTGAAGCGCGAGAGATCCTACCATCTCAATACCGTCGCCAAGATATCATTGCTCATGGTCGTCACCTTGCGGGCTTTATTCACGCTTGCCACTCTGGTCAGCCAGAGCTTGCTGCAAAAATGATCAAAGACGTGATCGCAGAACCATATCGTGAGAAACTGCTACCAGGTTTTGCTGACGCCCGTAAATACGCGTTGTCAGCGGGAGCGCTTGCTACGGGAATCTCCGGCAGCGGTCCGACCTTATTTAGCATTTGCAAAGAAAAAGATGTCGCTGAGCGTGTTGCACGCTGGCTAGAACAAAATTACGTACAAAATGAAGAAGGATTCGTCCATGTTTGTCGTTTGGACAAGCAAGGCTCGATCGTTACAGGAAGTGAGTTATGAAGCTGTACAACATCAAAGAAAATGATGAACAAGTCTCTTTTGGCCAAGCCGTTCGCCAAGGTCTAGGTCGTAACCAAGGTCTATTTTTCCCATCAGAGCTACCAAAGTTTGATGATATCGATGCACTACTTGCAGAGGACTTTGTCCCTCGTAGCGCAAAGATTCTATCGGCACTGATTGGTGATGAACTACCAAAAGAGCAAATCGATCAAATGGTAGATGCAGCATTCCAATTCCCTGCACCTATCAACCAAGTGAAAGATGGCGTTTACGCGCTTGAGCTGTTCCACGGTCCAACGCTAGCATTTAAAGATTTTGGTGGCCGTTTTATGGCGCAATCTTTGGCAGCTGTTTCAGACGGCGGCAAGATTACCATCCTTACGGCGACATCAGGTGATACGGGCGCAGCCGTTGCGCACGCGTTCTACGGTATGGAAGACATCAACGTTGTGATTCTTTACCCGAAAGGTAAGATCAGCCCACTGCAAGAGAAGCTGTTCTGTACACTAGGTAAAAACATCCACACTGTTGCTATCGACGGTGACTTCGATGCGTGTCAGGCACTGGTTAAGCAAGCATTTGATGACGCAGCACTGCGTGAAGAGATCGGTCTGAACTCAGCGAACTCTATCAACATCAGTCGTCTAATGGCGCAGATCTGTTACTACTTCGAAGCGGCTTCTCAGCTGACTAAAGAGCAGCGTGAAAACTTAGTGGTTTCAGTACCAAGCGGTAACTTCGGTAACCTAACTGCAGGTCTATTGGCAAAAGCGTTAGGCCTACCGGTGAAGCGCTTCATCGCTGCGACCAATGAAAATGACACAGTGCCACGTTACCTAGAAACGGGCGAGTGGGATCCAAAGCCGACTGTTGCAACCACATCAAACGCAATGGATGTGAGCCAACCGAACAACTGGCCTCGTATCGAAGAGCTTTGCCAACTGAAAGGTTGGGGCTTGGATACACTGGGTAAAGGCAAAGTATCTGATGAGCAGAGCGCAGAATCAGTACGTGACCTAAAAGCACAAGGCTACCTATGTGAACCACACGGTGCTATCGCTTATCGCCTACTAGACGAGCAGCTGCAAGACGGTGAAACAGGCCTGTTCTTATGTACGGCTCACCCGGCTAAATTCAAAGAAGTGGTTGATGACATTCTTGGTTCAGACATCGATCTGCCAGGTCCGCTAGCGAAACACGCTGCGATGGAGCTGCTGTCTGAAGACCTTGCGAACGACTTTGATGCTCTTAAAGAAGTATTGCGTCGAGTTCAGCCATAGTTCTGAATACGCCAAATCTGATAAGAACATGACAATGACAAACCAATCGCGGTTTTGTTAGATTAAATGAAAAGGTGAGTGCCATGGGTATTCACCTTTTTTATTGGCTATTGATACGAGGAGAAGGTATGCACTTTTTAGTGTTTCTAGGCTCAGTACGAGAAAGCACGCCACCGAAACCAGCACGAGTGGGGGAGCGAGTCAGTCAGGCGTGTTTGAAGTTGCTGAATAAAACTTACCCTGAGCACACGGTAGAGATCATCGACCCTCTTGATTATGAGCTCGGGCCGATATTCAAGCCGGAGTTTTCTTACCGACGCTCCCAGGTGCCAGCTTCGTTAAGCGAGTTAGCGGAGAAGATAAAACAAGCTGATGGTTATGTGATGGTGAGTCCTGAATACAATCACTCGATGAGCCCAGCACTAGCAAACATTCTGAATCATTTTGGGAGTTCGCTGTTTTCTTATAAACCGAGTGCGATAGTGACCTATTCTGCGGGGCAGTGGGGAGGCGCTCGCGCAGCGGTATCGATGAGAACCTTCTTATCAGAGCTAGGATGTTTACCCGTGTCGGCGATGATTCATCTACCTAGAGCGCAGCAAGTCTTCAATGAAGAGGGAAGTGTGGCGGATGTATCAGAGCAGGATCAATGGGATGAATACATGAATCGAACTCTGCACCAGTTGGTGTGGTGGGCAGAAGGGGCTGCTCAGCAGCGAGATAAACTCGACCCTACCACGTTAGCCAAAGCGTTTCGCAAAGATCCTTCCCAAAGGAATGCGCCGTAAATGATAGACATAAAAAAAGCTTGGTCAGTAATGACCAAGCTTTTTAAATTTGGTTACGCTTAAGCTCTAAATTATAGAGACTCAGTGAACGTACGTGCGATAACATCACGTTGCTGTTCAGTCGTTAGCGAGTTGAAACGTACAGCGTAGCCCGATACACGGATAGTCAGCTGAGGGTAGTTCTCTGGGTGAGCAACTGCGTCTTCTAGCGTTTCGCGCTTAAGAACGTTTACGTTTAGGTGTTGACCACCTTCGATGCGAGGTGCAGTTTCGATTGTAACTTCACGGCTCTCGTACTCACCTAGATCAGCAGCTGGGATAACTTGGTCAGCTTCGAAACCAGCAGTTGCTGCAACACAACGCGCTTCGTTCTTTTCGCTATCTAGTAGCCAGATTGAGTTAAGTAGTTCGTCGTTTGCTGCTTTAGTAATTTGAATACCTTGGATCATCACTATCTCCTAGTCCACTGAATGTGGTTTGATTTATGGTGTTAACTTTCGAATTTTGTTGAGCTGGCTTATATATACCTATTTTTAGCTAGTTTAATATTGATTTAAGTCAAAAAACAACCAAAAACCTTAATTTTTTAATGGTAATTATTTTGAGTTAAATCAATAAAAGCTTTGAAAACAATATAGTTACAAAATATTTTAAACTATAAAAAATATTTAACGGTCATTTTTGTTGTAAATTTACTACAAAAATAGAGCTTTTATTGAACTGATGCGGATATAAACAAGTATTTATCCGCCATTCTGTAAGTGTGAAGTGATTTAATGACAAACAGTAATTCTCTGGAAAAAAACGCCCCAAACTCTCGCCAAAAATTCATAGGTGCTCATGTTTCTGCGGCTGGCGGTGTCGATCAAGCTCCTATGCGTGCACGAGAAATTGGCGCCAACGCATTTGCGCTATTTACTAAGAATCAGAGGCAGTGGGCGGCAAAGCCATTGGAGCCAAAAACCATCAGTGCATTTAAAGCCAACTGCAAGATGTTGGGCTTTGGCGCGGAGCACATTCTTCCTCACGATTCTTATTTGATTAACCTAGGTGCCCCAGAAGAGGAGAAGCTCGAAAAGTCTCGCGCGGCGTTTATTGATGAGATGGAGCGTTGTAACCAACTTGGTCTGACGCTACTTAATTTCCATCCTGGGAGTCATCTAAAGAAAATTTCTGAAAGTGACTGTTTGGCGCGCATCGCGGAGTCTATCAATATTGCTCATCGCGCGGTACCGGAGGTGATCGCCGTGATTGAAAATACGTCTGGGCAAGGGACTAATTTAGGTTGGAAGTTTGAGCACTTAGCGGAAATCATCGATCAGGTTGAAGATAAAACTCGAGTGGGGGTTTGTTTAGATACTTGCCACACCTTTACGGCCGGTTACGACCTGAGAACCAAGGAAGCCTGTGAAGCGACCTTTGCTGAGTTCGATCGTATTGTTGGTATGCACTATCTGAGAGCAATGCACATCAATGATTCAAAAGCTGAGTTCGCAAGTCGAGTCGATCGACACCATTCGCTAGGGCAAGGGGAAATTGGTTGGGCGTGTTTCGAGTATATCGCGAGTGATTCGCGCTTTGATAACATGCCGCTGATCCTAGAAACGATCGACTCTTCGATTTGGAAAGAGGAAATTCAACAACTTAGAATGTATCACCACACATCTGTGAACGCAGAGTGATCATTGAGAACAGTAAACCTTAAAAAAGTTGTGGCTAAATGAGATTGTTGGCACCTTTCTTTCATAGTGTTTAATGAATATGTATTTCACTATGTAATAGAGGAGGGTGCCATTATGTATTCGACCACTTACACACCTAAAGCTAATCTTCATGTCTCGACGATTCATGCGACCCCACGCTTGCCGACTCCAAATCGTCATATTCACAGTCACGGTCATCATCGAACACCTCAGAAAGGTCAATCGTGATTCCCCTTCCTTTTATTCAGCGGTGAGTATCGATGAATCTCTATCTGCGAATTTGGACAATGATGTCTATTAATAGCGGTATGAGGTATAACTAGGCTTTACAGTCACAGTTATCACTCATACCGCTATTTTTATCTGAGCAACTCGCTTGTGTCATTTACTAGCGTTACTCGAGTGGCATCGTTCGGGAGCAATTCAATGAGTTCGTCGCAGACTTGGCAAGAGATTATTCGTCAGCAACAGAGCCAAGCTTACTTTCAGCACATCAACGACTTTGTAGAAAAGCAAAGACGAGATGGTAAGGTCATCTATCCACCCCAAGATAAGGTATTCAGCGCCTTTGATGTGACGCCCTTTGAGGATGTGCGTGTGGTGATTCTCGGGCAAGACCCATACCACGGTGCTCAGCAGGCGCATGGTTTGGCCTTTTCTGTACTGCCAGGGGTTAAGATCCCGCCTTCTCTGCGTAACATGTATAAAGAACTTGCCGATGATATTGAGGATTTTGAGCCACCCTCACACGGTTACCTCGAGTCATGGGCGAAGCAGGGCGTATTGATGCTAAATACTGTACTCACAGTAGAAGAGGGTAAGGCGCACTCGCATGCTAAATGTGGCTGGGAGACGTTTACCGATCATATCATCGCGCAACTTAACGAACGCAATAAACCGATTGTCTTCTTATTATGGGGAGCGCATGCTCAGAAGAAAGGGCAAGCTATTGACGAGAGTAAGCATTTTGTCTTGAGTGCTCCGCATCCATCTCCGCTTTCTGCACGACGCGGCTTTTTTGGCTGTAAGCACTTTTCTCAAACCAATCAGCTATTGAAGTCACAAAACTTGCCTGCAATTGATTGGTGTTTACCATTTGACGTCTAGTTTGATGGTTTTCTGAGCAGTATCAAACCCGATTATCCTATCTTCATATACACTTACAAAGAGTAGGTGTAATGGAGTGCAATACTATGATGATAGAAAGGATAAGAAGAGAGCATGGTTACATGGCTCGTCTGCTCATGATTTTAAAGACCAAACTTGAGCTTCTACAGAAAGAGCGAGCGATAAACTACAGCCTAGTGGCGGAAGTGGTGCACTATTTAATGAACCACTCAGATAAGGTGCATCATCCGAAAGAAGATATTATCTACCGTCACTATTTAAAACATTACGGTAAACAGCAGGCCATCGAAGATCTGGAACTTGAACATCAGCTGTTGGCGGAGAAGACCGCTGACTTCTTAGATGTGGTTGAGATGATTCTTCAAGATGCGGTAGTTCCTCAGCAGGTGTTTATTGATCAGCTTGCAGCATTTATAGAAGCGCAGCGAAAGCACATGGAATATGAAGAGAAAGTCATTCTACCGATTATTGTCGGAGCTTTTTCGGTGCAAGACTGGCGTAGTGTTGAAGAGCTTTGGCAACAACCAGAGGATGATCCTGTGTTTGGTGACACGATTGCCGATCAGTACCGTCAGTTGGCGATTCGAGTTCGCCAAAGTGAACAAGAGTGCGTTTAGCTCTCTATAATAGTTGTAGAAAGAGAAAAGGCACCCAGTTGGGTGCCTTTATTTTATTTATCGTGTCTATTAAAGCTTAATATCGTCGAGGTCGAAATCTAAGCCAAGATTCATGTCCATGAGTTCTTTTTGAAGGCGTCGACGATCATTAATCTCCTCAATCTCACGCCACTTGCGCTTTAGAGGTTTTGAACGCCCTTTCTGTGTTGCACGAGGTAGATCAAGTTCAGTGATTTCATCGTATTGAAAGTTATCCATAAGCTATATCTCCTTCCGTGGGAATAGTCCTTTCGGACTCATTAAATACCATAATTAATGCCACCATAACTTTGATTTGTTTCTCATTTGTTTCATATTCATGAAGGTTTCGTGTGGTTTTTTGACTTACCATCACACATGCGGCTCATATTTATGTTTAAAAATTAGGCAAACAAACTTAGGAAAACGATTAAATTCACTGTCTGAGAATGTTAATTCATTGTGCGAAGCTTATGCTCCTTTCGTCACAATGCAACCAAGCACCTATCGAGGAGATAGGTAGGAGTTTTACTTGATACTTCCAAAAACGGTGATTGTTCACTATACCTTGTAAAGCCTAGGCTGATGGCTATTTTATGGGATGCTGTGCAGGTTAAAGAGAGATACTGTCCATTGTTGAGCTTATGTCCCGATAATGTGACTTTTATGAGGTGTTGTTGTTGCGGTTTGTGTTAACAAAAGGTGATTTTTTAGTGAAATGTCACTTTTATGTGTGATTGTTTGCATATTGATTTTTGCTAAATCTCACTGCATTATCCGCCCGTCAAAAATACACTGATACGTAAAATGGATGCATGAAGCGACATTTACAGTCTCAATCGCCGCAAGAACATAACAACGAATGCCGACACAACATTGACAGAGGCATAGGCGATTAAGAGGAAGGCTAGGAAGCATGATCGGTGCTTAAACTCAATACGAGGTTCACGTGACAGATTTAATCAATTTAATGAACGATCTTCTTTGGGGATCAATCTTAGTTTACTTGCTCGTTGGTGTGGGTATCTACTTCACCGTACGACTAGGCTTCATTCAATTCCGCCACTTTGGCCACATGTTCTCTGTTCTGAAGAACAGCCGTAAAGCAGACAGTGCTGGTATCTCATCTTTCCAAGCTCTTTGTACTAGTCTTGCTGCTCGTGTTGGTACAGGTAACATGGCTGGTGTTGCAGTTGCTCTAACCGCTGGTGGCCCAGGTGCTATCTTCTGGATGTGGCTAATTGCGATGCTAGGTATGGCAACGTCGTTTGCAGAGAGCACACTGGCTCAACTGTACAAAACGCGCGATAACGACGGTAACTACCGTGGTGGCCCTGCATACTACATGGAGAAAGGCCTAGGCATGCGTTGGATGGGGGTTCTATTCTCTATCTTCCTAATCATTGCATTCGGTCTTGTTTTCAACGCGGTACAAGCAAACGCGATTGCAAGCGCTATGAACACAGCGTTTGACTTTGAGCGCAGCTACACAGGTGTTGCGATCGTAGTTATCTCTGCATTCGTTATCTTCGGTGGTATCCGTAAGATTGCACGCACTGCTGAAATCATCGTACCGATCATGGCGCTAGCTTACCTTGCTATTGCTCTGTTCATCATGTTTGCCAACATCGAGAAAGTGCCAGAAGTATTGGCTCTTATCTTCAAGAGTGCATTCGGTCTGCAAGAAGCAGCAGCGGGTGGTCTAGGCTACGCAATCGCTCAAGCAATGATCAACGGTATTAAACGTGGTCTATTCTCGAACGAAGCTGGTATGGGTTCTGCGCCAAACGCAGCGGCATCAGCAACACCTTACCCACCGCACCCTGCGTCTCAAGGTTACGTTCAGATGCTAGGTGTGTTCATGGACACTATCGTTATCTGTTCAGCAACAGTTGCGATCATCCTAATGTCGGGCGAGTACGTTCCTCATGGTGAAGTAACAGGTATCGAACTGACTCAACGTGCACTAACAGCACAAGTAGGTTCATGGGGTGGTATCTTCGTAGCGGTAGCGATCTTCTTCTTCGCTTTCACTTCAATCATCGCGAACTACTCTTACGCTGAAACGAACCTAATCTTCCTTGAGCACAACAACAAGAAAGGCCTAGTGCTTTTCCGAGTTATCGTTCTAGGTATGGTTATGTTTGGTTCAATGGCAACATTGCCAACAGTATGGGCATTGGCTGACGTATCTATGGGTCTAATGGCGATTGTTAACTTGGTAGCGATTATCCTGCTATCAGGCATCGTGATTAAGCTTGCGAAAGACTACAACCGTCAACTAGACGCGGGTAAAGTTCCAACGTTTGATGCGAACGATTTCCCAGAGCTTAAGTCTCAGCTAGAAGATGGTATTTGGGACGGCAACAAGAAGTAATCTTGTGATGCGACGCTGAGCAATATAGAGCGTTCACCGTTTCTCAAATTGAAAGGCTAAGGTAGTGATACCTTAGCCTTTTTTATTGTGTGGACATTAGTGAAATAGGTGTTTATCTATCGAAGTAATAGGAAGAGTCATAAAGACAAATTGATGTTTTTTCTATACTCTATCAAGCATAAAGTCAGATAACCGATTAGGGTAAAGTTATGTTAGTTGTCGTATCACCAGCAAAGACATTAGATTATGAATCACCATTGGCTACCGAGCAGTTTACTCATCCAGAGTTTATTGAACACTCTGCCGAGCTGATTGAAGAGTGCCGTAAACTAACGCCTGCAGATGTTTCGGCGCTAATGAAGGTGAGCGATAAGATTGCCGGCCTTAACGTGGCGCGTTTTGAGCAGTGGAGCGAAACCTTCACTCAAGAGAATGCTCGCCAAGCGATTCTGGCGTTTAAGGGCGATGTTTACACCGGCCTTGAAGCGGAAACTCTGACGGACGCGGATTTCGAATACGCACAAAAGCACCTACGCATGTTGTCAGGCTTGTATGGTTTGCTTAAGCCGTTGGACTTGATGCAACCTTACCGCTTAGAGATGGGTACACGTTTAGCGAATGCTCGTGGTACTAACCTTTACCAGTTCTGGGGCAACCTGATCACTGACAAGCTCAATGAGACGCTAAACGCTCAGGGCGATAATGTGCTTATCAACCTTGCATCGAATGAATACTTCAAAGCAGTGAAGCCAAAGAACCTAGATGGTCAGGTAATCACCCCTGTATTCAAAGACTGTAAGAATGGCCAATACAAGGTGATCAGCTTCTACGCGAAAAAGGCGCGCGGCATGATGGCACGTTACATCATTGAAAACCGTGTTGATTCGATTGAAAAGCTGACTCAGTTTGATACTGCGGGCTACTACTTTGTAGAAGAAGAGTCGAACGCAAAAGAGCTAGTGTTCAAGCGCGAAGAACAGAACTAATCTTCGTTTTATCTCAATGACTAAAAAGCCCCTGACAGCGTTGCTATCAGGGGCTTTTGTTATTCTGTAGAGTAGGTTAGGTCACCGAATGAGTGACCCAAAGCGGCTACTTCTTCTTTTTCTTAGCGGCTTTTTTAGCTGCGCCTTTCTTATCGTCCTTCTTCACCTTTTTCTTCTTTTTGAAGACAGGTTTTTTGTGTGTAGGACGCATACCTTCGATAAAGCGCTCTTTGATGCTCTCTTTAGTATAACGCGCAACACGCTCAATCATTGGTTGATCGTGTGCTTCGATTAGTGAGATAGCATTACCTTTCTTACCAGCACGAGCGGTACGGCCAATACGGTGCAGGTAAACGTCAGCGGTACGTGGCATGTCGTAGTTAATTACGTGGCTAACGTCTGGCAGGTCGATACCACGAGCTGCTACGTCAGTTGCCAGTAGGACATTCACAGTGCCATCACGGAAGCGAGCAATCGCATTGTTACGGCGATCTTGTGGCATTTCACCTTGAATCCAAGCACATGGGATCTGTGCGCTTTCTAGTTGAGCTCGAAGGTCCGCTAGGCGCTCACGTGTTTTTAGGAACACGATAGTACGCTCTGCTTGCTCAGTGATGATGTGCTTAAGAAGATCCAGCTTGTGCTCAGCTGTGTCTGCGCGGTGGTACCACTGAGTGATCTTTTTACGCTCACGTAGAGAAGATTTAGCATCGATCTCTGCTGGGTTGTTTAGTAGATCTTCAGTGAAGCCTTCAACGCCTTTACCCTCTAGAGTTGCCGAGAATAGTAGCGTCTGTTTACGCCAGCGACACTCTGCAGATAGACGGTCAACAACTGGACCAAAGCCCATGTCTAGCATGCGGTCTGCTTCATCTAGGATCAGCCATTCGATAGCACGACAATCAAAGCGTTCAGCTTCGATGTACTCCATTAGACGACCTGGAGTTGCAACAACGATGTCTTGAGTCGTGCCTAAGATATCCGCGTGCTCTTGGTACATCACACCACCAGTAATGGTGAAGATGTTAAGGCTGGTGTATTTTGCAAGATCACGAGCTTGGTCTGCGATCTGCATTGCTAGCTCACGTGTCGGCGTTAGGATCAGCATACGTGCTGGACCCGCTTTCTTACGTGGGAAGTCGAGTAGGTATTGCAAAGCTGGCAGTACAAAAGAAGCTGTTTTACCAGTACCTGTCGGTGCAGAAGCTAAAACGTCTCGTCCATCTAACGCTTGTGGGATTGCTTCAGCTTGTATCTGTGTTGGGCGTTCGTAACCCATCTCGTCGATTGCTTTAAGCAGCTCTTGTTCTAGATCGAGTTCTGCAAAGGTTCTGATCACTGTTGTTTCTCCACAAGCAATAAATGTGTCTGCACGTCGTTGGCAGACGATAAAAAAGAGTAGTCGGACATTATAGAAGCATTAGTGATTAGGATCACATGGTATTTGCTACATCTTGAGATAAAAATCTTGGGTTAGGGCGATAAACGCCTCGCTGTAACCATTTTGATCGTGAATTAATAGCTGCTGGTGGTCGAGTTGCACACTGGGATCTTTAGATAGCTCAAACAAAAGACGTGTAGGCTGCTTTCTGGCGGTGGTTCTCACATCCAATCGGCGCGATAAGTGCCATCCACTCTGTTTGGCGAGCTCAATAAACTGTTCCCCTTCAACCATCGGCAGAATAAAGCTCGCAGTGGCCGATTCTGTCGTGAGTTCATAGCAGCGAACAGCCAGCGCTTTGTGATCAAGGCTAGCGGTATGACGAGCCGTAGCGCGTTGGCTATGTGCTGCTTGCTCTCCGGAATTGAAGTAGGGTGGATTACAGATGATGGCGTCGAATTGCTCTGGTAATTCAACCTCTAGCACACTACCAAAATAGAGCTGTAGACGATCGCTCCAAGGGGAGTGGTCGAAGTTAATCTTGGCGGCATGAATGGCGTCAGGGTCGATATCTATTGCTGCAAGGTTTACCGAAGGATAACGCTGCGCCAGCATCAGTGTTAACAAACCAGTACCGGTACCAATATCCAGAACGTTTTGTTGGTGATTAAGCTGTGTCCACGCACCCAGTAGTACGCCATCGGTGCTGACAGGCATTCCACTCTGTCCACCATAAATAGAAAACTGTTTAAAATTAAAGCTTTTTGTCTCTAGCGTTTTTTCTTTCATAAATCTGCAGGTACCGGAATTTTTAACTATTTAGCTTTGTTGTTGATCTTTTGTACAGGCTTTTGTTCTGATTTGGTTTTAATTGTTGCAACTTATGAGTAGTTTATAATTGTGTCTAATTTTTCAAAACCAGTGAAATAAACTGCTTTTTGTATGAAATTGCAAATTAATATGGTGTTTTTCTGCGGTAGCTTGCAGCTGACTGAGTGTTTCGTCATTATGCGCGACTATTTTATAGATTGAATGGCAGTTTTTAACTGTAACATTCACGCAAGCACAACATCATTTCAAAAATATAATTAAGGATTATCTGTGAAACAGAGTCTAAAACTAACAGATATTATGGCATTGGGCTTTATGCTTTTTGCGTTTTTCTTGGGTGCGGGTAACATCATTTTCCCACCTCTCGCCGGTCAATTAGCGGGCGAAAATGTCATTCCAGCGATGTCTGGTTTTCTTTTAACTGCGGTAGGTCTCCCTTTAATTACGATTGTTGCTATCGCGGTTGCTGGTGGTTCTTGGGGCCATCTAACTAAAGATCTTCCAAAACAAGCAGCGACGATCATGGCGGTGTTGATCTTCATCATCATCGGCCCAGCATTCGCAGCGCCACGTACTGGCCTAGTGGCTTACGAGATGGCGGTGAAGCCGTTCTTCATCGATGCAGCTCAAGCACACCTAACGATCTTCTCGATTGCATTCTTTGCGATTGCGATGTTCTTTGCATGGTCACAGGGTAAACTGATCGATGTGATTGGTAAGGTACTGACGCCAGCACTATTCATTGGTTTAGTAATTCTAGCGATTGCAGTTTTTGTTAACCCACAAGGCGAGATCGTTGCAGCACACGGTGATTACCTAACTCAACCTCTAACCAAAGGTTTCCTTGAAGGCTACAACACCATGGATACTTTCGGTTCTCTGATGTTTGGCATGCTGATCGTGGATGCGATTCGTAGCAAAGGCATCACTGACCGTGCAGCGACAACTAAGTACTTGATCAGCGCCGGTTGTATTGCGGCTGCGGGTCTAGCGTTTGTTTACATCTCGCTATTCTACCTTGGCGCGACAAGTGCTGCGGTAGCTTCTGGTGCAGATAATGGCGGTGTGGTTCTAAGCCAATACGTTCAATCTCTATTTGGTCCTTCAGGTCAGATCGTTCTGTCTGTGATTGTACTACTAGCGTGTTTGACGACGGCTATCGGCCTTATCTCTGCATGTTCTGAGTACTTCAGTTCTCTAACTCCGATGTCTTACAAAACTTGGGTAATCATCAACGGTGTAGCGTGTGCAACGGTTGCTAACGTTGGTCTAGCTCAGCTTATCTCGTTGTCAGTACCGGTTCTATTTGCACTATATCCAGTAGCGATTGCATTAGTGGCACTGACTTTCCTACGCAAGAAACTGCCAAACCCTCAAATGGCATACCGCGTGGTTATCTTGGTATCTCTACTATTTGCTCTGATTGATGCAGCGAAAGTAGCGGGTGTAGATGTATCTGCACTGAAGATGCTACCACTGTTTGAAATTGGTATGGGTTGGTTACTACCAACAGCAGCAGCTATCATCTGCATGTTCTTCGTAGGTAAATCGACAGCCCCTGAAATGGCTGAAGAGACGGTTTAATCTCTGAGAGTTAATCTGTTTTCGAACTAAATAGAAAAGGCCCCGCGACTGATTAGTCGCGGGGCCTTTTTACATTCGCTGGTTTTAATGTTCATCACTCACGTGATAGCGAGTGGTTGATGAGTTAGATCTTTTCGCTGTATTCAACCAGAACTTGCTCAACCCAAGCTGCGATTCGGTCATCGCTCAGCTCGTACTGTGAGTCTTCATCAAGAGCAAGGCCTACAAACTGTGATTGGTCTTCTGTTAGGGCTTTTGATGCTTCAAACTCGTAACTATCGTCGTTTGGCCAATATCCGACAAACTCCGCACCTACGGTTTTCAGTTCGTCGTGTAATAGACCCATCGCATCAAGGAACCATTCGCCATAGCCTTCTTGGTCACCCAGTCCGAACAGTGCCACGACTTTGCCTTTTACAGGTGTGGTTGCTAGGTCATCCCAGATTTCATTCCAATCTTCTTGGATTTCACCGAAGTCCCAAGTTGAGATACCCAGTAGCAGTAGGTCGTAGTCGGCCATCAATGAAAGTGGCGTCTCTTTTACATTGTGAATGTCGACTAAGTCTTCGCCGATGATGCCGCGAATCTTTTCTGCAGCCATTTCTGTGTAACAGGTGGTTGAGCCGTAAAACAGTCCAATTTTCATAGCATGTGTTCGATTTTTATTTTGAGATGGCGAATTCTAACCATAAATTGAATTCGATTGCAGCGATTATCCGCCCAAGTCGTAATTTTTATAGCTTTCATCAGGTCTGTAGCTTAATCTCAAAACAGTTTCCAATATGATGAGAATAGCTATGCAGTCGCCTCAAGGGCAGAACGCCGATCATGGTCTTGTTGAACAATTTTTAGATGCGATGTGGATGGAGAGAGGGCTTTCGGAAAATACGCTCACTTCCTATCGTACGGATCTTGCCAAGCTGCTTGATTGGATGGAAAAGAATAATTATCGCTTGGACTTCATTAGCTTATCCGGTTTGCAGGATTATCAGAGTTGGTTGGTCGATGCGAACTTTAAACAGACTTCGCGTGCTCGTATGTTGTCGGCGATTCGTCGTCTATTTCAATATTTGCATCGTGAAAAGGTAAGGGCTGACGACCCGAGCGCCTTGTTGGTGAGTCCAAAGCTGCCTCAGCGCTTACCCAAAGATCTCAGTGAAGAGCAGGTTGATGCCTTACTGGATGCTCCAGATCCGAATGACCCGATTGAGCTTAGAGATAAAGCGATGCTGGAGTTGTTGTACGCAACTGGCTTGCGTGTGACTGAGCTGGTCAGCCTAACGATGGAGAACATCAGTTTAAGACAAGGTGTGGTGCGGGTGATTGGTAAAGGTGGTAAAGAACGCTTGGTTCCAATGGGTGAGAATGCCGTAGACTGGATCGAAACCTTTATTGAGCAAGGTCGCCCTCAGCTGCTTGGAGAGAATAGCTCGGATGTGGTTTTCCCGAGTAAACGTGCCAAGCAGATGACCCGACAAACCTTTTGGTACCGTATTAAGCACTACGCGGTGATCGCAGGTATAGATACAGAACTACTGTCTCCGCACGTGTTAAGACATGCGTTTGCAACACATTTACTGAACTATGGTGCCGATCTCAGAGTCGTACAGATGTTATTGGGACATAGTGACTTATCGACAACCCAAATTTATACTCACGTGGCAACGGAAAGACTGAAGCAAATTCATGCTCAGCACCACCCACGAGCTTAGATTCAAATAATTTTAAGGTGAACTTAATGAGCGTATTACGCCGTCTTCCTCTATTGGCACTGCCTTTTGTCATCACTGCTTGTAACGCATCTGAAGAGAATGTTGAGCAGGTTAAGACAGCAGTAGAGGCAGCACCCACTCAAGCTTACGATATTAAGGCTTTGACTCAGCGTTTTGAAAAGATTGGCGTCAAAGTGACAGATGTTGTGCCATCGGATATTGATGGTCTCGTCGAGGTTCAAACCAATAGCGGTATCATTTTCTCGTCTCCATCGGGTGATCACTTTATCGCAGGTACGCTGTACTCACTGGATGAGAACGGCAAATTCAGCGACGTATTAGCGGAGCGTCAGGCTCCTATCAATGCAGCTAAGATTGCAGAGATGGCAGACTCGACCATCGAATACAAAGCGGATGATGAAAAATACGCGATTACGGTCTTCACGGACATCACCTGTGGTTACTGTGTGCGTCTACACAGCCAAATGCAGGGCTATAACGATTTAGGTATTACGGTTCGTTACATGGCTTACCCACGTCAAGGGGCAACTGGCCAAGTCGCTAACCAAATGGCGGCTATCTGGGGTTCAGATGACCCGAAAGCGGCAATGCACGATGCGAAAGTGAATCGTCAAATGCCAGACTCGGCAAAAGCAACGTCTGAAACGAAATCTGTGATTGCTAAGCAATACCAATTAGGTCGCGAGCTTGGTATCAGCGGCACGCCAGCTATCTTCTTACCAAGTGGTGAGCTTGTGAGTGGCTACCTGCCTCCAGCGCAACTTATCCAACGCTTAGAGCAGTAATTCGCTGCTTAGCAACACGCATTTCCAAATTTACACATAAGGAATGGCCCAACTCGGTTTGGGCAGAATAGGTCATGATTGAGATACAACGTCGCCCCGAAGTCGATACTTCCGTTCTTCCTGCAGATTTGCCAGAACTACTCAAACGTATCTACGTGAGTCGTGGAATCAATAGCCCAGCCCAGTTAGAGACGGCAGCCAAAGGCTTGCACTCGTACCAAAAGCTTGGCGGGATCGATGCGGCAGTTGAGTTGCTATTCAAAGCTATTCAGCAGCAGAAACGCATTATTGTCGTTGGCGACTTTGACGCGGATGGCGCGACCAGCTCTGCACTTTCTGTGTTGGCGCTGCGTATGCTTGGCAGTAATAACGTTGACTACTTGGTGCCAAATCGTTTTGAAGACGGCTATGGTCTGAGCCCGGAAGTGGTAGAGCAGGCGATTGAGATTGGTGCGGAAGTGATCATGACCGTGGATAACGGTGTCTCATCGATTGAAGGGGTGCGTTTTGCCAAAGAGAAAGGCTTAGATGTACTTGTTACCGACCACCACTTACCGGGACATGAGTTGCCGATGGTGGATGCCATGGTGAACCCAAACCTAGAGAGTTGTGCGTTTCCTTCTAAAGCTCTGGCAGGAGTGGGTGTTGCTTTCTACCTGATGATGGCATTGTGTGTTCATATGCGAAAGCTGGGCTGGTTTGCCCAACAAGGTATGGCCGAACCGAAACTTATGGAGCTGATTGATCTCGTAGCACTTGGCACAGTTGCCGACGTTGTTCCTCTTGATGAGAATAACCGTATCTTGGTACACCAAGGCCTACAGCGTATTCGTGCAGGCAAGGCGCGTCCGGGAATTCAGGCGCTGATTGAAGTGGCGAAGCGCGATGCTCGTCGTTTGGTTGCGTCTGATTTCGGTTTTGCTCTTGGACCTCGTATCAATGCTGCTGGACGCCTTGACGACATGTCATTTGGTGTGGAGCTGCTGATGAGCAATAACATCCACGCGGCGCGTCGTATGGCGAGTG
This sequence comes from Vibrio fortis, assembly GCF_000695685.1. Lineage (GTDB taxonomy): Bacteria > Pseudomonadota > Gammaproteobacteria > Enterobacterales > Vibrionaceae > Vibrio > Vibrio fortis_A. The sequence goes on from NZ_JFFR01000028.1 coordinate 228,726, forward strand.
AGTTGGATGGTCTTAACCAAACTCGTAAAGAGATTGAAGAGGGCATGAAGCAGGAAGCGATCGCTTTCTGTGAGCGTCTGGAGTTTGGCGAAGCAGATCTACCCTGTGGTTTAGCACTGTTCCAACGTGATTGGCACCAAGGTGTGATTGGTATTCTTGCTTCTCGCATCAAAGATAAATATCACCGCCCAGTGATTGCGTTTGCTGATGGAGGAGAGGGCTGCATTAAAGGCTCTTGTCGCTCGATTCCTGGCTTACACATGCGTGATACGCTGGATCGGATTGATACGCAGAATCCAGGTCTGATTGTTAAGTTCGGTGGCCACGCAATGGCTGCAGGTTTAACCATCATGGAAAAAGATTTCGAACGCTTTAGCAAACTGTTTGATGAAGCGGTCAAACAAGACCTTGGTGAAACGGCACTCAAAGGCATTATCTTGTCGGATGGAGAGCTGCTTCCTGAAGAGTTTTCCATGCATACCGCTGAGTTTTTGCGTGCTGGTGGTCCTTGGGGACAAGCCTTCCCAGAACCTATCTTTGATGGCGAGTTTAAAGTGCTTCATCAAAAGCTAGTCGGTGAAAAGCACCTGAAATTGATGCTGGAGCCACTTTACAAAGGTCACCCAACCAATGTGATGATCGATGGTATCGCTTTTAACGTTGATCTGCGTCGCTGGCCAGATGCGTCGGTTAAAACCGTGCACCTTGCCTATAAGCTTGATATCAACGAGTTCCGCGGTAATCAATCGCTGCAGTTGATGATCGACAACATCGAAGCTAAGTAGCGACCAATTCGTTTACGCTAAAAAAGCAAAGTTGAACGCGTGCCCCGACTCCTTTGGGGCGCGTTATTGCTGTTTTTAACCTCATGTTAACCCCATTCTTATCTCGCGGATTTCCTTTTGCGCATTCATCAGCGATAGTTCGACTTTCTTATCTAAAAATTCCTGTATCTCCGTCACACTTTTGAGTACAATTCTTCGGTTAAATTCTACTCATAAATGATGAGCTAAAATGTTTGAAATCAATCCAATCAAAAACCGTCTGCAGGATGTGTCTGAGCGCACAAATATCCTGAGGGGGTACCTTTGACTATGACGCTAAACAAGAGCGTCTAGAAGAAGTAAATGCAGAACTAGAACAACCGGATGTATGGAATGAGCCTGAGCGTGCGCAAGCACTGGGTAAAGAGCGTGCATCACTGGAAGCTGTGGTAGAGACTATCGACCAACTTGACCAAGGTGTTGAGGATGTGGAAGGCCTACTTGAGCTAGCGGTTGAAGAAGAAGATCAAGAGACATTTGACGAGATCGAACCTGAACTGGCTGAGCTAGAAGCTAAGTTAGAGAAGCTAGAGTTCCGTCGTATGTTCGCAGGCGATCACGACGCATCTGATTGCTACATCGACCTACAATCAGGTTCAGGTGGTACAGAAGCGCAAGACTGGACTTCAATGATGCTACGCATGTACTTGCGTTGGGCTGAAGCGAAAGGCTTCAAGACCGAAGTAATTGAAGTTTCTGAGGGTGAAGTTGCTGGCCTTAAAGGGGCTACGGTTCGCATCTCAGGTGAGTACGCTTATGGCTGGCTACGTACAGAAACGGGTGTACACCGCCTAGTTCGTAAGTCTCCATTTGACTCAAGCGGTCGTCGTCATACGTCATTTGCTTCTGCGTTTATCTACCCAGAGATTGATGACAACATTGATATCGACATTAACCCTTCTGATCTACGTATTGACGTATACCGTGCATCTGGCGCGGGTGGTCAGCACGTAAACACCACGGAATCGGCGGTTCGTATTACTCACGTTCCAACCAACACTGTGGTTCAATGTCAGAATGACCGTTCTCAGCATAAGAACAAAGACCAAGCGATGAAGCAGCTTCGTGCAAAACTGTTTGAATTAGAGATTCAAAAGCAGAACGCAGAGAAGCAAGCGAACGAAGATGCTAAATCTGACATCGGTTGGGGTAGCCAAATCCGCTCTTACGTACTGGATGACTCGCGCATCAAAGATCTACGTACTGGCGTTGAAAACCGCAATACTCAAGCGGTTCTTGATGGCGACCTAGACAAATTTATCGAAGCTAGCCTGAAATCAGGTCTGTAAGCTTTTCACCGAAAAACAATTTTCATAAAGAAAGACAGGATACATCGAAAATGACTGATGCTGTTCAAAACGAAAACGCACAAGAAGAGAATAAGTTGATCGCCGAGCGTCGTAGCAAGCTGGATCATATCCGCAAGAGCTGCAAAGCAAACGGTCACCCAAATGATTTCCGTCGTGAGCACCTAGCTGGCGACCTTCAAGCGGAATTCGGTGAAAAGACTAAAGAAGAGCTAGAAGAGCTAAACCACGTTGTTGCAATCGCTGGCCGTGTAATGGCTAAGCGTGGTCCATTCCTAGCAATTCAAGAAACATCTGGCCGTATCCAAGCATACGCTGCAAAAGATGTTCAAAAAGAGCTTAAAGAGAAATACCAAGGCCTAGATATCGGTGACATCATCGGTGTTAAAGGTGCACTTCACAAGTCAGGTAAAGGCGACCTTTACGTGAACATGGAGTCTTACGAGCTGCTAACTAAAGCACTTCGTCCACTTCCAGAGAAGTTCCATGGCCTGACTGACCAAGAGATGCGTTACCGTCAGCGTTACGTTGATCTAATCGTGAACGAAGACTCTCGCAACGCATTCATCGTGCGCTCTAAGCTTGTATCTTCAATCCGTAACTTCATGAGCTCAAAAGGCTACCTAGAAGTTGAAACGCCAATGATGCACGTGATCCCTGGTGGTGCGACTGCTCGTCCATTCATCACTCACCACAACGCACTAGACATCGACATGTACCTACGTGTTGCACCTGAGCTTTACCTGAAGCGTCTTGTTGTAGGTGGTTTTGACCGTGTATTCGAGATCAACCGTAACTTCCGTAACGAAGGTCTTTCTCCACGTCACAACCCAGAATTCACAATGATGGAATTCTACCAAGCGTACTCTGACTACAAAGATCTGATGGATCTGACTGAAGAGATGCTAAGCACAGCGGCTATGGACGTTCTTGGTTCGACTTCTATGCCTTACGGTGACGAAACTGTAGAGTTCGGTGGCAAGTACGCTCGCATGAGCATGTTTGATGCAATCAAGCACTACAACCCTGAGCACGCTGAGATTCAAGCGCTAACAGAAGCAGATCTACAAGACCGTGAGAAGATGGTAGCTATCGCGAAATCTGTACACGTTGAAGTAGAAACGTTCTGGACATGTGGTCAGCTTCTAGAAGAGATCTTTGGTGAAACGGCTGAGCCTCAGCTAATTCAACCAACGTTCATTACTGGCTACCCAGCGGACATCTCTCCTCTAGCACGTCGTAGCGATGACAACCCGTTCTTCACAGACCGTTTTGAGTTCTTCATCGGTGGCCGTGAAGTAGCGAACGGCTTCTCTGAGCTTAACGATGCAGAAGACCAAGACGAGCGTTTCAAAGCACAAGTTAACGCGAAAGACGCAGGCGATGATGAAGCAATGTACTACGATGCAGACTACATCACAGCACTTGAACACGGCCTACCGCCAACAGCGGGCCAAGGTATCGGTATCGACCGTCTAGCAATGCTGTTCACTAACACGCACACAATCCGTGACGTGATCCTATTCCCAGCGATGCGTCCACAAGCGTAATCTTTCGCTTTCGCATTTAGCGTGAATTCTAAAAGCCACCTTCGGGTGGCTTTTTTATTTCTAGGCGTATCAAAACCTTACCTACTCCGCACTCTGAGTTCGAAAAATCATTATTTGTGACATAGTCTTACTATTGAGACGAAGAATCTTAGATAGTCTCACTACTAAACGTCTTTGGCGTGAATATGAACTTGCTTGCGCAGTGAATTTCCCATATATAGGGAAGAGCAATAGTTAGTACTCGGCCAAATAAATAGAAAATTGAATAAGGAAGAAGGATGGGAACTCAATTTAAGATGGATTCCTTACCAGGCTCTCTTATCGTCGTTGGTGGTGCGTACGAGCCTTGGTTATCTGTATTAGAACAAGTGGGTTGGCAATGCACTCAGTGTGCAGACCTACGAAAGGCAGATGCACTCTTTACGGAAACCGGTCCTTGTATTGGGATCGTTGATCTAAGCCATGATGAGTTTAGTCTTAATGGCGTCGCTAATTTAGTGAGTAATAACAAGCAGGTAAGATGGTTAGCTCTGATTCGTGAATCACAATTAAGTTCAGACACTATCTGCCAGTTTATCGTGAATTTCTGTATCGACTTCTTCACGACTCCGATCCCGGATACTCAGCTACTTAGCACGATAGGGCACCAGTTAGGCATGTTAAAGCTTGAGAAGAAGGTGTGGCCAAATTACGGTTTGAACAGTGATATGGGGCTTTTAGGGGACTCTGTAGCAGTCAAACGACTGAGAGACCAAGTTAAGCGAATTGGTCCGACAGACGTTAGTATCTTGATCTCAGGAGACAGTGGGGCAGGTAAAGAGACCGTTGCCCGTTCAATTCACAGACACTCTTCTCGTGCTAAGCACCCTTTCTTGACTGTGAACTGTCGTGCGCTTTCAGAGTCAAGAATCGAAAGTGAACTGTTTGGCTTGGCAGGTAAAACAGGTGATACCCCATGTATGCTCGAAGAAGCGGATGGTGGAACGATACTGTTTAACGATATCTTAGCCATACCTAGAAATCAGCAGATGAACCTGCTTAAGTTCTTGCAAGATGGTAAGGTTGAGACCTCAAAAGGTCTGCGCTCAGTGGACGTGCGTATTCTGGCCTCAAACTCTTCAGATATAGAAAAGGCCTTGATTGAAGGGGACTTTAACGAGGAGCTTTATCATTACATTAATGTGTTGCGAATCCATGTCCCTAGCTTGAAGGAACGTGTCAGTGATATCCCTATCTTGGCAAACCACTTCTTGCATGATTACTCCAAAGAGTTCAACGCACAGGCTAAGAACTTTTCAGAGTCGGCAGCCACTGCATTGTCTCGTTATCATTGGCCAGGCAATGTGCGTGAGTTGATGAATCAAATTAAGCGTGTGGTACTGATGTCTGACTCGATCATCATTGATGAAGAGCATCTTGATTTACCAAAGCAGCAAGATGAGAAACGCAGCTTGAAGAGTATCCGAGAGCGCTCTGAGCGTGACGCCTTAATCGTCGTATTAGAGTCGCATGCGGGGCAGGTTTCATTGGCAGCCAAAGAGCTAGGTGTTTCACGCGCTACCATGTATCGCTTGCTCAACAAGCACAGCCTGATATCTGAAGGGCTAGTCTAAGCAATACTATTATTTGAAAGCCACGCACTGCGTGGCTTTTTTGTTTTTGGTCGAAGCTTTCTATCTGACTGAAAAGTTTGAACAGAGATAAGCTCTACAGATTTATATAATCATAGTGAATATCTTATGCTTGATGTTATATGCAACTTCGATTTTAGGTGAATGCTTTGTTTTCAGATTGTTAATAGATAAGTGGTTGAATAATGTTCTCGTTTGGATAGAATTTAACCGTGAAAGCAATGGTTTAATATCAAACCAAAAGCATTCGAATCACATCTTTTTGGATTAATTAATTAGCTTGGAGGCGCAAATGAAACATTTCGATTTTATTCAGCACATTTGCGCGTCGTTTGATCCTAGCACTGACATGGTGGCCGCTATGCCACGTCTATCAGTGATGGCCGATCGCAACACCCAAGATAAATCTAACTAATTAATCCGTATCCTTACTTGGCTGCGGAAAAATAGCAGCTAAGACATCTCTATCTCTTATTTCACGCTATTTTTCCCCAGTTTAATTCCACTACTGGAGAATACATTATGCGTCACTCAGTTTACCTAAAATTAGCCACAGTCCTTATTCGCGCCGATCTTCGTCATGAAGAGCGAGCTTGGAAACGGAAAGTTCGTCGTAGTGCTTACGATCTTCCATGGGAGAACGCACACTTACTTAAAGATATCGGTCTAGAAGCCGATGGACGACCAATCGGATTTTCAGAGCCTGAAGCTGTCACTATTGAACGTCGTGTTCGTCACCTTCGTCGTGTCCTAAGTGCGCGAATACTGACGTAATCCGAGGGAGTGATGGCACCTGTCACTCCCTAGGATAATGAAATAGGTGCTGGTTATGGCGTCGGAGGGAGATCTCTGAATCAGTACCACTAAAAAGAGGAGCAATAGGCTCCTCTTTGCATATTTTTTAAAGGGTTATTTAGCAAACAAAAGCAGTTCGACTAAGCTAAAGATATTGAGGGAGGTGAGGTATGCAAAAGCATCAACTAGATATGTGGTTGCATGGCGATCACAAAGACTCTTATCGAACACCTAAGGTTTATGTTATCGGGTGTTCCGATATCCCAGAGTATCTACTAGCAGTGGAATACAAGCATAAATTAGAGCCGGTGAAGCAAGGTGGAGAGCCAGTACACTTTGGATCACTTGATCAAGTCAAAGAGGAGCTCCTCAGACTTGGTTTCGATAAGGCCTATTTACGCCTCCACAACACGTATGACGAGTTTGGTAGTGAGCCAAGTCAACGCTATTGCGATATAGAGTTAGCGCTTAATCCACATTAGGTAGTTGCAAAGTAGCTCGTTATCAAGCGTAGTGTTTTGTCAGTAGCTGATGAGTAAACTGAGTTCTCAGATAGAAGCCGCGTGGCTTAGTCTTAATTGGTTTGCCACTCGCGCCGTAGGCCTCGGTTAAGACTCGGCTGTGCGCTGCTTTTGGACGAAGATGCAATGCTTCACCATGACGTGCAGTGATCTGCTCGACGTTACCTAAAACGATCAACTCCATCAGTTCTTCCCAATCTCGTTTGAGAATCTCTTCTTCCTCTTCACTTGGTGTCCACAACAGTGGTGATCCTACGTGACGATCTGCTAACGGGATCTCACGCTCTCCCTCAACTGGGATCCACAAAACTTTGGATAACTTGTTGCGAACGTGACTGGTTTCCCAGGTCAGGCCTTGAACGCCCATTAAAGGAGCAACACACACAAAGGTGGTCTCTAATGGCTTACCACTGTAACTGATCGGAATACTTTTAAGCTCAATACCTAGATGCGCGAAGTCCTGCTCTGGTTTACTTCCAGCGGGGGCGCCCAAGTGCCACTCCAATAGCTGCCCAACCCACCCTTTATCTCGCTTAAGATCTTTAGGCATGGTCATTTCAGCTTCCTCTGCCAGTTCTTGAAAGGTCATACCGGCAATGGCGTAGGCTCGGTCTAGTAGCTCAGCTTCAGTTTGTGGTTCAGGTTTCATAAGACTTCGAGTTGGTAAAACGCCGATTTTATCAGATTCAACTGAAAATGCAGTGTGGTTAATAAATGATCACAGTGGCGATTTACGGATCAATCCTACGGTTATCCACAGGCTGAGAGGCTAAAATCCAATAAAAACAAACCAATGGATAAATAAACAGGGGTTTTAAGGGGATAAAATGCTTGCTAAATGGCGTACAAAATGAATCTTTTAGTGATGAGTGTGGATAAAGCTAAGGGTGGTTGATCTTTAACCATGTTGAGTTTTTAAAAGATCATTTGAAAAATGTAATTTTTGTTTAGCGTGAGATTTGTTTTAAGTCCATGATTATTATGTTTTATTTACTTTGGTTGGTTGCAGCTTGTTTTGGTTGTTGATGAAAGTATGAATTAAAAAAAACGTTTGCGGTGAATTCTTCACATAGTTATTCACAGAAAAGGTGAATAAATGTGGTCTATGTCTCACTATTGTGTGGGTAACTATTTTATGAGCAAAAGTTATCCAGTTTTAAGAAATTATTCATAAATATCGCCCTAATCACGTCACGAAGTTTGCTCCGCTTGGGGATATGTGGAAAAATCAGTGTAATTAAAAATTTAAATAGAGGTTGGCCAGTGATAGATGGCGATGGTTACCGATTAAACGTTGGTATTGTAATCTGTAACAACCATGGTCAGGTCTTCTGGGCTAAACGATACGGGCAACATTCATGGCAATTCCCTCAAGGGGGAATCGATGAAGGTGAAACTCCGGAACAGGCAATGTACCGTGAGTTATATGAAGAGGTTGGCCTTACCAAAAAGGATGTAAAGATCGTCGCGACAAGTCGTCATTGGTTACGCTATAAGCTACCCAAACGACTGGTTCGATGGGATTCAAAACCTGTCTGTATTGGACAAAAACAGAAGTGGTTTCTTCTGCGTTTAGACTGCGATGAATCGCGTATTAACATGCAGCGCGGAAGTACACCTGAGTTTGATGGTTGGCGTTGGGTAAGTTACTGGTACCCAGTTCGACAAGTTGTTTCTTTCAAGCGAGATGTTTACCGTCGTGCAATGAAAGAGTTCGCTTCTTTAGCTATGCCATTTAAAGAGCGAAAAATAAAAGGAAAACGCAAACAGCGTAGAGGTTAAGCATGCTCAGTCAACTAAGGGAAATAGTTGAACACGTATCTAGGGTTGAAGATGTCTCAACCGCATTGGATATTTTAGTTAAAGAGACGTGCAGCGCGATGCAGACTGAGTGCTGCACTGTGTACTTAGCCAACAATGATATGCAGCGCCTTGAGTTGATGGCAACTCAAGGCCTCATTTTTGAAGGGAACAGCATCCATATCGGGTTTAACGAGGGATTAGTCGGCTTGGTTAAACGCAGTGCTGAGCCTATCAACCTAGCGCAAGCTTCTGCGCACCCTGCTTATAAGTTTTTCCCGGAACTCGGGGAAGATGTTTATCACTCATTTCTTGGTACTCCTATCATTCACCGCAAGCAAGTGCTTGGGGTTCTGGTCATTCAGCAAAAATCACCACGCTTGTTCAGTGAAATGGAGGAGTCGTTTCTCGTTACGCTCTCTGCACAGCTAGCGGTCATTGTCGCTCACGCGCAAACGCAAGGCCTTTGGCTGCTGGAGCATCAAGATCAACCTTCGACTAAAGGTATCGCTGCTTCATCAGGTGTCGCTATTGGTGAGTTGTGGTGGGATAACACCCAGCCAGAGTTAACCGATGTTTATCCTGCTTCAACGCTTGATATCGAACGCGAACATGAATTGCTAGCGGTCGCAGTTGAGAACGCACTGAATGACTTTAAGCGCATGCGTAAGCGCTTAGACAGTGATATTAATAAAGACGCTCTGGCGATCTTCGACCTGTTTACTCACCTTTTGAATGACCCTATGCTGCGAAATGATCTCAAGGCACAGGTTCAGAAAGGGGATAAAGCCGATTGGGCACTGAGACAAGTCGTGGAGAGCTACTCAAGTCGTTTTGCTCGGATGTCTGATCTCTATCTGCGTGAACGAGCGCAAGACATTAGAGAACTTGGACAGCGTCTGCTCTATTTCTTACACAACTCGGAGCAAGAGCAGCGTTCTTTAGAGAAGCCTATCGTATTAGTGGTACGTGAACTTACCGCCTCTGTGTTGGCTTCTATCCCGAAAGAGAAGCTGCTTGCGGTGATCTCGTTAGAAGGTGCAGCTAACTCTCACGCTGCGATTTTGTCACGCGCACTAGGCATTCCATCGGTGATGGGGGTAACTCTTAATCTTGCTAATGTGAATGGCAAGCAGGTAATTGTCGATGGCTACAGTGGCGAGATCTTCATTGAGCCTACCCAGAATCTGCTGAAAGAGTATCAAGAGCTGATCCTTGAAGAGACTGAACTCTCTTCAATGGTGAACCGTGATATTCACCTACCAGCCAAAACACAAGACGATCATCAGGTCGAGATTCTCCTAAATGCTGGCTTGAGTGCCGATACCAACATCGCTCTCAATCAAGGGGTTGATGGTGTCGGTCTGTATCGAACTGAGATCTCTTTCCTTCTGCAACAGCGTTTTCCTTCCGAAGACGAACAAGTAAAGCAGTATCAATCGGTACTCGAGAGTTACCCGGATAAACAAGTGGTGATGCGTACTCTGGATATCGGTGGTGATAAGGCTCTGCCTTACTTCCCGATTGAAGAGGACAACCCATTTTTAGGCTGGCGTGGTATTCGATTCACGCTCGACCATCCGGATATCTTTATCATCCAGCTAAGAGCTATGCTGAGAGCCAGCTGCGGCAGTCAGAACCTCAGTATTCTTCTGCCGATGATTTCTGGTGCTCGCGAGCTTGATGATGCATTGCAGCTTATCGAGCAGGCTTACGAAGAGGTGCATGAGCTTGATGACCGTGTTCGTATGCCACGTATCGGAATCATGCTTGAAGTCCCGTCAATGCTCTACTTGTTGCCATTGATTGCTGACCGTGTCGACTTCGTATCTGTTGGTACCAATGATTTAACCCAATATTTATTGGCGGTTGATCGGAACAATTCTCGTGTCTCTGATGTCTATGAATCCATGCACCCTGCAGTGATCATGGCGCTTAAGCAGATCCACGATACTTGTAAGCAGTATCAACTGCCGGTGTGTATCTGTGGTGAATTAGCGGGTGACCCGATGGGCGCGCTGTTATTAATCGGTCTTGGTTATCAAACCTTGAGTATGAACACCTCGAACGTGGCAAGAACCAAATATTTGATACGTCAGTCTTCATTGAGTGATTTACAAGATTTAGCAAATAATGCACTTGTACAGCCGTACGGCAGTGACATCTATAGTATGATGCTGTCCTATTTCGAACAGCGTGAATTTACCGGCTTTATCAGAGCGGGCAAAAAATAGGATTAAACGTGTCATACGAACTCATTGGTTTGCTAGCGGGCCTTGGCGCCGTCGTTGGTGTATTGGCTGGCTTATTGGGCATTGGCGGTGGCTTATTGGTAGTCCCTGCATTGTTGTTCTTACTGCCTAAAGCGGGTATCGCTCAAGAGATTGCGATGCAAATGGCGCTGGCAACCTCCTTGTCGACCATTATTGTCACCTCTGGCTCTTCTGCGTTGAACCACCTTAAACTTGGTAACGTTGAGATGTTCGTGGTGAAGTGGTTGATGCCTGGCGTTGTGATTGGCGGCTTTATGGGTTCTTTTATTGCCGATTCGATTCCGTCTCAATATCTGCCTAAAGTGTTTGGTATCATCGTGTTGCTACTGGCATTACAAATGCTGCTGTCGATACGTTCTCGCAGCCAAAAGACCATGCCTGCACCGGCAAAAACGGTCGCATGCGGTGGCGGCATTGGTGTGATCTCGAGCTTAGCTGGTATCGGCGGTGGTTCATTGTCTGTGCCTTTCCTCAATCACCATGGGGTTGAGATGCGCAAGGCGGTCGGCTCTTCGTCGGTCTGCGGTTGTGTGATTGCTATATCAGGTATGATTGGCTTTATTTGGCACGGTTCGTCGGTTGAATCTTTGCCTGCGCACAGCTTGGGTTATGTTTACATGCCGGCGCTGGTGGCTATCTCTTGCACTTCGGTGCTCACCACTCGAATTGGTGCTAAGTTAGCAACGCAGCTACCAACGCCCGTATTAAAGAAAGTCTTCGCCGTCTTTTTAATGTTTATAGCCGCGACCATGCTGCTGTAGTGTATTCCTCTTAGCCGTTGGCTAATTCTTTTATATTAGATAGAGAGCTAAATATGTCTCAGGGTTTTATCGAATTCCCCAATATCGATCCTGTTCTGATTGAACTAGGGCCAATTTCTGTTCGTTGGTATGGCTTGATGTACCTTGTCGGTTTTGTCTTTGCGATGTGGCTGGCTAATCGTCGTGCAGACCAACCAAACAGCGGCTGGACTCGTGAGCAAGTCTCAGATCTGTTGTTTGCTGGTTTCTTGGGTGTTGTCATTGGCGGCCGTGTTGGTTATGTGCTGTTTTACAACTTCGACCTTTTCTTAGCGGATCCTCTGTATCTCTTTAAAGTATGGACTGGCGGCATGTCATTCCACGGTGGTCTGCTAGGTGTTATTACCGCAATGTTCTGGTATGCGAAAAAGAACGGTCGAACCTTCTTTGGCGTAGCCGACATGATCGCGCCATTGGTGCCGTTTGGCTTGGGTATGGGGCGTCTAGGTAACTTCATGAACAGCGAGCTGTGGGGCCGAGTGACAGATGTGCCATGGGGTGTCGTATTCCCGAATGGTGGTCCGCTGCCACGCCACCCATCTCAACTGTACGAAATGGCGCTTGAAGGTATTGTCCTGTTCTTCATCTTGAACTGGTTTATTAAGAAGCCTCGCCCATTAGGTTCGGTTTCTGGCCTGTTCCTTGCGGGTTACGGAAGCTTCCGTTTCCTAGTAGAATACGTGCGCGAACCTGATGCACACCTAGGCCTGTTTGGCGGATTTATCTCTATGGGTCAAATCCTGTCTCTACCTATGGTAATTATCGGTGTTCTTATGGTGGTTTGGGCATACAAGCGCGGTCACTACAAAGATGAAGTCCCACAACAAACGAAGTAAGGAATTGGTGTGAAGCAGTATTTAGAACTCTGTCAGCGAATCGTTGATGAAGGCACGTGGATTGAAAACGAGCGTACAGGCAAACGCTGCCTAACGGTGATCAATGCAGACCTGACTTACGATGTTGGCAACAACCAGTTCCCACTTGTGACGACGCGTAAGAGCTTTTGGAAAGCGGCAGTCGCTGAACTGCTAGGTTACATCCGTGGTTATGATAATGCGGAAGATTTCCGTAAGCTGGGCACCAAAACATGGGACGCGAACGCAAACCTCAATGAAGCATGGCTGAACAACCCTCACCGTAAAGGTGAAGATGATATGGGCCGTGTTTACGGTGTTCAAGGTCGTGCATGGGCAAAGCCTGACGGTGGACACATCGATCAGCTAAAGAAGATTGTTGATGACCTAACGCGTGGTGTTGATGACCGCGGTGAGATCCTAAACTTCTACAACCCGGGCGAATTCCACATGGGTTGTCTTCGTCCGTGCATGTACAGTCATCACTTCTCTCTACTCGGTGATACTCTGTACCTGAATAGCACGCAGCGCTCTTGTGATGTCCCACTAGGCCTTAATTTCAATATGGTTCAGGTTTACGTGTTCCTAGCGATTATGGCGCAAATCACAGGTAAGAAACCGGGTGTGGCTTATCACAAGCTGGTGAATGCTCACATCTACGAAGACCAGCTTGCGCCAATGCGTGATATCCAGTTGAAGCGTGAACCTCTAGCACCAGCAACCTTCCACATTAACCCTGAGATTAAGTCTCTAGAAGATTTAGAAACATGGGTAACACTGGACGACTTCTGGGTAGAAGGCTACGAGTGCCACGAAGCGATTAAGTACCCATTCTCGGTATAACTCGCTCATAAAATGATTTGAAAGGCTGCCACAGTGCAGCCTTTTTTGTATCTGAAGAGCAGTAAATGTAGTGACGAGATTCGAGTAAGCGAGATGCGGGATGAGAAGGGCTAAGGGGGGAAACGAGTCAGCGAGATTAGGGATACGAAGAGCGAGCGCATTCTGAGTGATGCGTTAGAGACTAAATACGATAACAGCAGTTCGTGCTTTTCGTTACCCGTACCCCGAATCTGTTTTTTGCTTTTCGCTACTCGTTTACTCGAATCTCTCATCTGCTCTTAAAAAAGAAAAAGCCCGCAACTCTCGTTGCGGGCTTTGATTATGCGATGGACTTTTTGCTTAAGCAGTTAGCGCTAGGATAGAACCTGGTAGCACTAGGAAAACAGCGATTAGGTAACCAGCTACGACTGCTTTGTTCTTCACAGCCATGTCTGAAATCAGGTCTGCTGCTTTAACTGGTAGTTCACGTAGGAACGGAATACCAAAGATGAATACTGTTGCCATGATGTTGAACACTAGGTGTACAAGAGCAATCTGTAGTGCGAATACTGCGAACTCACCAGATACCGCTGTTGCTGCTAGTAGTGCTGTGATACACGTACCGATGTTTGCACCTAGAGTGAACGGGTAAACGTCACGTACTTTAAGAACACCTGAACCTACTAGCGGAACCATTAAGCTTGTTGTCGTAGAAGAAGACTGAACAAGAACAGTAACGATTGAGCCAGAAGCGATACCGTGAAGTGGACCACGACCGATAGCGTTCTTTAGGATTTCACGAGCGCGGCCTACCATTAGGCTCTTCATTAGTTTACCCATCACTGTGATAGCAACGAAGATAGTTGCGATACCAAGAACGATAAGTAGTACGCCACCTACAGTATCACCGAATGTAGATAGTGGCTCTTTGATTGCACTTACTACAGGCTTAGTGATTGGTTTGATGAAGTTCAGGCCTTTCATGCTCATGTCGCCAGTTGCAAGCATTGGCGATACCAACCAGTGAGATACTTTCTCAAGAATACCAAACATCATCTCTAGCGGTAGGAAGATCATTACAGCTAGTAGGTTGAAGAAGTCGTGAATCGTTGCACTTGCAAACGCACGCTTAAACTCGTCCTTACAACGAACGTGGCCAAGACTTACAAGCGTGTTAGTTACCGTTGTACCGATGTTTGCACCCATGATCATAGGGATAGCAACTTCAACAGGTAAACCACCCGCAACTAAGCCAACGATAATAGATGTCACGGTGCTTGATGATTGGATAAGTGCTGTTGCAACTAAGCCGATCATTAAGCCTGCAACTGGGTGTGAAGCAAATTCAAAAAGAACCTTGGCTTGCTCGCCTGTTGCCCATTTAAAGCCAGTACCTACCATTGATACAGAAAGAAGTAGTAGGTAAAGCATGAATGCCAAGTTAGCCCAGCGTAGCCAGCGAGTAGTGCTCGAGATTGGCGCTGCTGCAGTAGTAGCTTGGTTCATAATGTTTTCTCCATGGACCGTTAAAGTCTGTGTTTGGTCTGTTAGTTAATCTGAGCGTGATGTTAGAGGGGAAATATTTCAGTAATATTACATTTTTATTGGTGCGGCTTTTTTTTGTGATGATTTGCTGTTTAAATATTTTGACAGCTAATTGTATCGATCTAAGTCTTTGTATTTTAGGGTTTTTATATCCTTTACTTTATTGCGGGTTTGATCGAAAAAATTGAAAAAAAATCGATTTTCTATCATCGAATATGACAGTGTGAATCTTAATGTTTCGGTAAATGTATTGGTTTTGGTGTCTAACAGGTGTAAAAACCGAAGTTATTGAGGCGAGGTGTCATATTTGCTATAAAAGAGTGTCACATAACTCTATACGGCTTTAATCATGTCGCATCTTAATTACAACCACCTCTATTATTTCTGGATGGTGTGCAAGCAAGGTTCAATCACTAAAGCAGCTGAAGCGCTCTTCTTAACGCCTCAAACCGTCACCGGGCAAATTAAAGCTCTTGAAGAGCGGATGGATGGCAAGCTTACTAAACGTAATGGACGAAGTGTCGAGCCAACAGAACTTGGCCAACTGGTTTTTAAATACGCCGATCGTATGTTTGGTCTGAGCTATGAGATGCTGGATATCGTTAATTACAGCCAACACTCCAATATTCTGTTTGATGTCGGCGTTGCAGATGCGCTGTCAAAAAGGCTTGTCAGCAAGATCTTAATGTCGACCATTCCTGAAGATAACAGCATCCACTTACGCTGTTTTGAATCGACCCACGAAATGCTATTAGAACAGCTGTCTCAACATAAGCTCGATATGATCCTATCCGACTGCCCAGTTGACTCAAGCCAGAGCCCAGGGTTATTCAGTAAGAAACTGGGTGAGAGTGGTATGAGCTTTTTCTGTACAGGTAAGGTCGACAATGTCAGTTTCCCTGCAGTACTAGAACAGAGAAAGCTATTAATACCAGGTAGCCGCACTTCGATGGGGCGTAAGGTTTTGCAATGGTTTGATAGACAGGGTCTAAAACCGGATATTTTGGGCGAGTTTGATGATGCCGCATTAATGAAAGCCTTTGCGCGTTATCACCACGATGCCATTTTCTTAGCACCGACACTCTACTTATCTGAAGTAGAAGAGGATACCTCGCTACAGATGTTGGGTGGCATTGACGAGCTGAAAGAAGAGTACTATGTCATTTTTGCTGAGAGGATGATCCAACATCCGGCAGTTAAAAATGTATGTGACGCAGATTTTAGTAATTTGTTCGAGTGAGTTAGTTTGTTAATGAATTGATATCGATTATCATAACTCTACAATATGCCGTAATTAGTACTGATAGCCCGTAGTTGGCGTTGAAGGTAGTAGGGAGCCAAACTATGAACTTGAAAGAAATGGAGAAAAACTCGGCACAAGCCGTTGTGTTGTTGAAAGCGATGGCTAACGAGCGCCGCCTACAGATTTTGTGTCTATTACATGATAGCGAGTTATCGGTAGGTGAGTTGTGCAATATGTTAGAGCTGAGTCAATCGGCTTTATCGCAACATTTAGCATGGCTAAGGCGAGATGGTTTAGTTGAAACACGTAAACAAGCTCAAACGGTTTACTACACATTGAGTAGTGAAGAGGTGAAGGCAATGATTACGTTACTGCATGGTATCTATTGTAAGAAATAGAGCGGTGTTGGATGTGAGTTTCAGAACACATGGATGTGTGTCATAACGACCATTAAGAGAAAACGGCAAATCGCAGACATAAAAAAACCGGCCAAGGCCGGTTTTTTTCGTTTTGCTTTGAAATCAAGTATCTATTAAAGAGCTTTGATTGCAGCAGCGAAACGAGACTTATGACGAGCAGCTTTATTCTTGTGAATAAGGCCTTTAGTCGCCATGCGGTCTAGAAGTGGTGTAACTTCTACGAAAGCAGCAGTTGCAGCTTCTTTATCGCCAGCTGCGATAGCTGCGATAGTTTTTTTCATGTAAGTGCGCATCATAGAACGACGGCTAGCGTTGTGCTGGCGACGTTTCTCAGCTTGGATAGCGCGCTTCTTAGCAGATTTACTGTTTGCCAAGGGTCTAACTCCCAAAAACTTAGTTCGGTGACAATTTAAGGGCGAGGACTATCCCTCATTTGCGCTTAATTGTCAAATGATTTGTGCAAAAACCAATCGTAGCCAAACAAATTTTGGAATGGAAAGGTTATCGCGGTTAAGATGGCGGGGATTCTAACAGCATTTTTAGACCAATGCTAATAAATATGCTTCTAACGATCGGATAGTATTTATCCTCGCTTAGAACTAATCAATCAGTGTCAGAGGTTTTTGTGAGTAAACGACTATTAAAGTCAGGCATGATAGTAAGTGCGATGACTTTTGTTTCCCGTGTATTGGGACTTGTGCGCGACGTTGTCGTGGCCAATTTGATGGGTGCTGGGGCCAGTGCTGATGTCTTTTTTTTCGCCAATAAGATCCCTAATTTCCTACGTCGTCTGTTTGCTGAAGGCGCCTTCTCACAAGCCTTTGTTCCTGTTCTAACTGAGTACCATGCTGCGGGAGATAAAGATAAGACTCGCGAATTGATAGCTAGGGTGTCTGGTACGCTCGGGGTTCTGGTCTCGATTGTTACTCTTGTTGGTGTGATTGGTTCTGGTGCCATTACAGCACTATTTGGTGCGGGTTGGTTTATCGACTGGCTTAATGGTGGCCCGTCGGCTCATAAATTTGAGTTAGCCAGTTTGATGCTCAAAATCACCTTTCCCTATTTATGGTTCATTACCTTCGTTGCTTTATCTGGGGCGATTCTTAATACCTTAGGTAAATTTGCGGTCTCTTCTTTTACGCCTGTGTTCTTGAACGTCATGATCATAGGCTCTGCGCTTTTCATTGCACCGAATCTAGAGCAACCTGAAATTGGATTGGCGATTGGTGTCTTTTTAGGCGGCTTGGTTCAGTTTCTGTTCCAATTACCTTTTTTAATTAAAGAGGGAGTTTTAGTTAAGCCTAAGTGGGGTTGGCGCGATCCTGGCGTTGTTAAGATCCGTACTTTGATGATCCCTGCGCTGTTTGGTGTGTCAGTTAGCCAAATTAACTTGCTGTTTGATACCTTTATTGCCAGTTTCCTAGCTACAGGCTCTATCAGCTGGCTTTATTACTCTGACCGCCTTTTAGAGTTTCCATTAGGCTTGTTTGGTATTGCTATCGCAACCGTGATTCTGCCTGCGCTATCTCGTAAACATGTCGATGCACAAGGTGAGGGCTTTGCTCATACTATGGACTGGGGGGTACGCATGGTTCTACTGCTGGGTATTCCTGCCATGTTCGGCTTGATTGTGCTAGCGAAGCCTATGTTGATGGTGTTGTTCATGCGTGGTGAGTTCAGCCCTCATGACGTGGAGCAAGCTTCGATGTCTCTGGTCGCTTATGCGTCGGGTCTACTTAACTTCATGTTGATTAAGGTGCTAGCGCCGGGTTACTACTCACGCCAAGACACTAAAACTCCCGTTAAGTACGGTATTATCGCAATGGTTAGCAATATGGTGTTTAATGCCATCTTTGCTTATTTCTATGGTTACGTAGGTTTGGCGATTGCGACCGCGCTGTCGGCCTTTGTCAATATGGCACTGCTATATAGAGGCTTACATTTAGCTGGTGTTTACCACTTAACGAAAACAACCTTAGTCTTTAGCGGAAAGCTATTACTTGCGGGTGGAGCAATGGTTGCTGTGATTTTATGGCAACTAGAGAGTATGCAACAGTGGCTAGAGTGGAGCTTCAGTTACCGAGCGCTTATGCTCACTGGCTTGATTGCACTTGGCGGCTTTGCTTATATTGTCTCTGTGTTCGCTTTGGGTATCCGAGTAAAACATTTAAAAGCAGCGACAGAGTAATACTGATTAGTATATAATCCGTCGGTTTCACACAATGAATGATGTAAATAACAGATTTTAGCTGGTCGTAATGGAACTAATCCGAGGCATTCACAATATTAAAGCGCAGCATCACGGCTGTGTATTAACCATAGGCAACTTTGACGGTGTACATCTAGGACACCAGGAAGTACTGAGCCAGGTATCCAAGCAAGCTGCGGCATTGGGCTTACCCTCTGTCGTGATGACGTTTGAGCCTCAGCCCATGGAACTGTTTGCTCGTGACAAAGCCCCTGCACGTTTAACTCGTTTAAGAGATAAGTTCGTGCAGCTGAGTAAGCTGGATATTAGCCGTTTATTGTGTGTCAATTTTAACCACTACTTCGCGAACCTATCGGCGGATGCTTTTATTAAATATCTGTTGGTGGACAAACTTGGTGTGAAGTTTTTGGTGGTGGGTGATGACTTCTGCTTCGGTAAAGGTCGCACCGGCAATTTCGCTATGCTTAAAGAAGCGGGTGAAAAGTATGGTTTTGAGGTGGTTAGTACCCAAAGCTTCTGCTTAAACCAGCTGCGTGTAAGTAGCACTGAAATACGCAATGCTCTGGCGTTTGACGATTTAACCTCTAGCGCTGCCATGTTAGGGCGTGATTACAGTATCAGTGGTCGTGTGTCTCATGGGCGTAAACTGGGAAGAACTATAGGTTTCCCAACGGCGAATATCCCACTTAAACGTTGTGTCTCTCCAGTCTCTGGGGTGTATGTTGTTGAAGCAGTCGACATCGATGGTTCACCTGTCGGTGGTGTTGCAAATATCGGACAACGACCAACCGTAAATGGGGTTCGTCAGCAACTAGAAGTGCATTTTTTTGACTTTAAAGCCAATTTATATGGTAAACAGTTAGAAGTACGTCTTTTGCACAAATTGCGCGACGAGAAAAAGTTTGAATCGTTCGACGCACTAAAGAATCAAATAGAATTGGATGCTGAAGCAGCAAGGGTGTGGCTGCGTCAGCTAAAGAATTAATCGGTTGATTCCACCGATTAACATAATGTCTAACTTCGCCCAATATAACGGAATTAAGAATCGATGAGTGATTATAAAGATACCCTGAACTTACCTGAAACAGGGTTTCCAATGCGCGGTAATCTGGCAAATCGTGAGCCAGAAATGCTTAAGCGTTGGTACAAAGAAGATCTTTACGGCGAAATCCGTAAAGCGAAGAAAGGTAAAAAATCTTTCGTACTGCATGATGGCCCTCCTTACGCGAACGGCGATATTCACATTGGTCACGCGCTAAACAAGATTCTTAAAGACATTATTATTAAATCTAAGACTCTGTCTGGTTTTGATGCTCCATACATCCCAGGTTGGGACTGTCACGGTCTTCCTATCGAGCTGATGGTTGAGAAGAAAAAAGGCAAACCAGGTCAGAAGATCTCTGCTTCTGAGTTCCGTGAAGAGTGTCGTAAGTACGCTGCGGGCCAAGTTGAAGGTCAAAAAGAGAGCTTTAAACGTCTAGGTATCATGGGTGAGTGGGACAAGCCATACCGCACTATGGACTTCGGCACTGAAGCAAACATCATCCGCGCTCTAGGTAAAATTGCAGACAACGGCCACCTACTGAAAGGTTTCAAACCTGTTCACTGGTGTACTGACTGTGGTTCTGCTCTAGCGGAAGCGGAAGTTGAGTACAAAGATAAAGTTTCTCCATCAATCGACGTGAAATTCACAGCGGCTGATGAAGCTGCGCTAGTTTCTAAATTCAAGCTAGCTGAAGGTCACGAAGGCCAAGGCGATATCTCTATCGTTATCTGGACTACAACACCATGGACACTGCCTGCAAACCGTGCAGTATGTCTACGTGATGATCTTGAATACGTTCTAATCCAAGTAGAAGCGAATGGCGATCAAGCTGCACAGCGTATCATCGTTGCTTCTGAGCTAGCTAAAGACGTAATGGATCGTGCGGGTATCGAGCACTTCCATAACCTAGGTTTTGCGAGCGGCGCTGATCTTGAGCTAACTCAGTTCAACCACCCATTCTACGACTTCACTGTTCCTGCGATCCTTGGCGATCACGTAACAACGGATTCAGGTACTGGTGTGGTTCACACAGCACCGGGCCACGGTCAAGAAGACTTCGCGGTTGGTAACAAGTACGGTCTAGAAGTAGCAAACCCAGTAGGTTCAAACGGTGTTTACCTACCAGACACTGAGCTATTTGCTGGTCAACACGTATTTAAAGCGAACGACTCTGTACTTGAAGTACTGAAAGAGAAAGGCGCTCTACTACATCACCACGCTTACGAGCACAGCTACCCACACTGCTGGAGACACAAAACGCCAATCATCTTCCGTGCGACACCACAATGGTTCGTATCGATGGATCAAGCTGGCCTACGTGCTAAAGCTCTTGAGTCAATCAAGGGTGTTGAGTGGATGCCTGAGTGGGGTCAAAGCCGTATCGAAGGTATGATCGAAGGTCGCCCTGAGTGGTGTATCTCTCGTCAACGTACTTGGGGTGTGCCAATCGCTCTGTTCGTTCATAAAGAGACAGCAGAACTGCACCCGAACACGCTTGAGCTTATCGAGCAAGTTGCTCAACTTGTTGAGCAGAAAGGTATTCAAGCTTGGTGGGATCTAGAAATCTCTGACCTACTAGACGAAGAAGCGGACAAATACGAGAAAGTACTAGATACACTGGACGTATGGTTCGATTCAGGTGTAACACACTACTCAGTTGTTGACGCTCGTGAAGAGTATAACGGCAACAAAGCTGATCTATACCTAGAAGGTTCAGACCAACACCGTGGTTGGTTCCAGTCTTCTCTAATTTCATCTATCGCGATGAAAGACGAAGCGCCATACAAGCAAGTGCTAACGCACGGCTTCGTAGTAGATGGTAACGGCCGTAAGATGTCTAAGTCTATCGGTAACGTTGTTGCACCTAAAGATGTAACCAACAAGCTAGGTGCAGATATTCTGCGTCTATGGGTTGCTTCTACAGACTACACAGGTGAAGTAGCGGTATCTGATGAGATCCTGAAGCGTTCAGCAGATGCTTACCGTCGTATTCGTAACACAGCGCGTTTCTTCCTAGCGAACTTGAACGGTTTCAACCCAGAAACAGACCTAGTTCCTGCTGAAGAGATGGTGGCACTAGACCGTTGGGCTGTAGGCCGCGCACAAGCTGCACAAGAAGAGATCGTGAAAGCATACGGTGAGTACAACACTCACGGTGTAACTCAACGTCTAATGCAGTTCTGTTCTATCGAGATGGGTTCTTTCTACCTAGATGTAATCAAAGACCGTCAGTACACAGCGAAGAAGGGCGGCCACGCTCAACGCAGCTGTCAAACTGCGCTTTACTACATCGTAGAAGCTCTGGTTCGTTGGATGGCACCTATCATGTCGTTCACAGCAGACGAAATTTGGAACGAAATGCCAGGTCAACGTGACAAGTTCGTATTCACAGGTGAGTGGTTCGAAGGTCTATTTGGTCTAGCGGAAGGCGAAGAACTAAGCAACGAATTCTGGACTGAAATCCAATCTGTTCGTGGCGCAGTGAACAAGCTTCTTGAAGATGCTCGTAAAGAGAAAACTATCGGCGGTGCACTTCAAGCTGAAGTGACTCTGTACGCAGACGATGCACTAGCAGCGAAAATCAACAAGCTAGAAGACGAACTACGTTTTGTTCTTCTAACTTCAGCTGCTGTTGTTAAGCCTCTAAGCGAGAAGAGCGATGCAGCACAAGCGACAGACCTTGAAGGTCTATTCGTTGAAGTTGCAGCGACAGAGAACGAGAAGTGTGACCGTTGTTGGCACCACACGCCAGATGTTGGCACAATCGAAGGTCACGAGAAAGTGTGTGGTCGTTGTGTGACTAACGTTGCTGGTGAAGGTGAAGTGCGTAAGTTCGCATAATCTAAAGCAGTGATTAATTGAACTTTGCTTAGTTTTTATAGCCCCAGTATCTACTGGGGTTATTTTTAGCTGGGATAAAATGCCGATCGATACGGCTGGTCATTTTTATGCAGTGGCGCGCAACATCAAAGCGGATGGAGGTTCAGCCACCATATTGGTCTTTCATGTGTGCATCTCGCTGTATAGAATAGAGAAGTTCATAGATTTATAGGAATAAGCATGAGTGATTTTTCACTAAAGCAGTCGGGCGTACGTTGGTTATGGCTGGCTTTATTGGTCTTTCTTGCGGACATTGGCATCAAGCTGTTTGTGATGGACAATATGGGTTACGGCTGGGCAAACCGTATTGAGGTATTGCCATTCTTTAACTTCTTGTATGTTCATAACTACGGTGCTGCTTTCAGCTTTTTGAGTGATCAAGGTGGCTGGCAACGTTGGCTGTTCACAGGTATTGCGTTTGTAGTCACGGGTATGCTGACCTACTGGATGAGCAAACTGCCGGCGACAGAGAAGTGGAATAACATCGCTTATGCAATCATCATTGGTGGTGCGGTAGGTAATGTATTTGATCGAGTTGTTCACGGCTTTGTTGTGGATTACTTAGACTTCTACTGGGGCACATACCACTGGCCTGCATTTAACCTTGCTGATATGGGTATCTGTATCGGTGCTGCGATGATCATCTTAGATGGATTCCGCAAAAAGGATGAGAGCAAATAAGCTCTACAAGTCACTTAATGACTCACAGAATATAATAGCCCTAAGCGCTGTCGGTTGATTCCGGCGGCGCTTTTTGTTTATTCTCTGTGAGGAAAAATAATAATTGATACAACCCAAGGAAAGTAACGTGACAGCAATTAAGAATGACTCAGCAGTAACACTTCATTTTACCATTAAGATGAAAGACGGTTCCATTGCTGACAGTACTGAGAACATGGGCAAGCCAGCTAAATTTGTAATGGGCGATGGTAGCTTGAGTGAGAACTTTGAGCAGTGCCTATTAGGACTAGAAGCAGGCACGCAAAAGTCGATTGATTTAAAAGCAGAAGATGCGTTCGGTTTGCCTAACCCAGATAATGTTCATCACATGGATCGCGCACGTTTTGCTGGCGACACTGAGATTGAAGTCGGTACTATTATGGCTTTTTCTGGTCGTGATGGTATGGAAATTCCAGGCATCATTACTGATATTGCTGGCGACTCTGTCACTGTGGACTTTAACCATCCACTGGCAGGCCAAGACGTGACGTTTGACGTTAACATCTTAGCGGTAGAATAGACGGCGATTCATCTTTGCCAACAATTCGAAGCTTCACTGTCTTTGCGCTTCCCTGTAGAATGCCCGCTTCGCTAAACGCGAACTGTAGAATGATCTTGGTCGCGCTGTAAGCGATTCGCAATAAAAGAACTGAGCAATAAAATGAAAATAATGTTAGCTAACCCGCGTGGATTTTGTGCCGGTGTTGATCGAGCGATCAGTATCGTGGAGCGCGCACTGGAATTGTATCAACCACCGATTTATGTTCGTCATGAAGTGGTGCATAACCGTTTTGTTGTCGAAGGTTTGAAACAACGCGGTGCGATTTTCGTGGAAGAGCTTCATGAAGTGCCAGACGATAACATTGTTATCTTTTCTGCTCACGGCGTGTCTCAAGCGGTTCGTAAAGAAGCCAAAGAGCGCGATCTAACGGTTTTTGATGCGACTTGTCCTCTGGTAACCAAAGTACATATGGAAGTGGCTCGTGCGAGCCGTAAAAATATGGAAGTGGTTCTGATTGGTCACGCAGGTCACCCTGAAGTTGAAGGTACCATGGGCCAATACGCTAGCGATACTGGTGGCATGTACTTGGTTGAGAAACCAGAAGATGTGTCAAAGCTGGTGGTTAAAGACCCAAGCAACCTTCACTATGTAAGCCAAACGACACTGTCTGTTGATGAGACGGCTGATGTGATCGAAGAGCTGCGTCGCGTGTTCCCTGAGATCCAAGGCCCACGTAAAGACGATATCTGTTACGCAACACAAAACCGTCAAGATGCGGTTCGTGATATGGCGAACGATGTTGATGTGGTGATTGTTGTTGGTTCTAAGAACTCATCAAACTCAACACGTTTGAAAGAGCTGGCTGAGAAATTGGGTACCCCAGGCTACTTAACGGATTGCCCAGAAGACATTCAACCAGAGTGGGTTGAAGGCAAGAAGAAAGTCGGTGTGACGGCAGGTGCTTCGGCGCCAGAAGAACTGGTTAATCAAATTCTAGATCGTATCCGCGAGCTAGGTGCTGAAGGCATCGAAGAGATCCAAGGCCGCGAAGAGAATATGTTCTTCGAAGTGCCAAAAGAGCTTCAGATTAAACAAGTTGATTAATCATCGCGTTTGATAAAAGTTTTGAACTAAAAAGCCAACCTTTGCGGTTGGCTTTTTTTGATCTTTTTTCAATGAGTTGAAGTACATTGAATGAAAACGTTAGTGGATACCAAGCTGCTCTTTGAGAGTTTTCAGATAGCGACGACTAACAGGTACCTCAAAGCCCGTTAGAGTGATGATCTCCGCAAGACCGTTTTCCAGAAGCTTGATCTCTTGGATCGCCTTTATGTTGATCAAATATTGGCGATGACAACGGATCAGATCAGTTTTCTCTTCTAGGACTTTTAGAGTCAGTTGAGAAGAGGCGGTTTGTGACGCGCTGCGAACGTGAACACCACTCAGGTCAGAATAGGCGCACTCGACCGTTTGGCTTGCCATGATCACAATGCGGTTGTGACCGATACACGGAATCTGCTCCAAGTGCGATGGTGCAATAGCATTGATGTCTTGTTCAGGCGGTTGCTGGCTCTGCTTAATCACCTTACATAAGCGTGAAACGCTCTTGTTGAGCCTACACGGCTCAACCGGCTTGAGGAGGTAATCGAAGGCGTTATCCTCAAAGGCTTGAATCGCATATTGGTCGTAAGCGGTAACGAATACCACGTAGGGCATGTTCTCTGGGTCGAGCATACTCAGTAGCTCGATACCGGTGATCTGCGGCATTTGAATGTCTAAATAAACGACGTCTGGCTTGAGGTGGTTGATCTGCTTTAGCCCTTCGATGGCATTACTCGCTTGACCTATCACATCCACTTTTTCTGTTTCAGTGAGCAGCTCAATCAACTCTTCGCGAGCGAACAGCTCATCATCTATGACTAATGCCTTTAACATCCAAATACCTTAATTCCAATCTACTGTGTCAGTATACGCTGTTATGTTGAATCGCGCGTTACAGCGCCTTTGGAATGATAAAGCTCATACGCGTAAATTGCTGTGGCTGAGATTCTATTTTTAGAGCTGAGTCTTGTCCAAAGAAATTGGTTAGACGTTTGTCCACGATCTCCATACCTAAGCCTACATGATCGCTACTTGGCTTTTCGTAGCTGCCTGCGTTGTCTTCCACTGTGATTCGGTAGCTGCCTTGATGGAGTTCGCTATAGATTTTCACTGTTCCCCCCTCAAGAAGATTAGATATCCCGTGCTTGATGGCGTTCTCAACCAGAGGTTGAAGGGTAAAGCTTGGTAGTTCGACCTCATAAAGCTGAGGGTCAATATCCCATTCAATCTCTAGGCGATCGGTAAAACGCGCTTTCTCGATCGTGAGGTAGGCATTAACGTGCGCCAACTCATCTTTCAGTTTGACGGTGTTGATGTTCTGTTTGAGGTTACTTCTAAAGAAGTGTGATAAATGCTGAATCAGCTCTCGCGCTTTATCTGGTTCACGCCTTGTGACTGCACTGATGGTATTCAGAGCATTGAATAAGAAGTGTGGATTGACTTGCGCATGCAGTAGTTTAATTTCAGCCTGCGTCAGCAAGGTTTGCTGTTGTTGATAGTTGCTAAACAGAATCTGGCTCGATAGCAGCTGAGCGATACCTTCACCCATCGACATATTGATGGTCGAAAAGAGTTTAAGCTTCGGTTCGTAGAGCTTGATGGTTCCGACAACTTCATTCCCCGCACGCAGTGGGATAATCAGAGCTGAGCCTAGCTTACAATCTGCTGAGAGGGAGCACTGATATGGGTTCTCTTTGCCATCTAAGTAGATGATGTCGTTCTTCTCCATTGCCGTTAAAGTGCTTTGAGAGGAGATCGGAGTATTAGGGATATGGTGCTCATCACCAATACCAACGAATGCGAGGATTTTCTCTCTATCGGTTATCGCCACCGCACCAACGTTGGTCTCTTCATAAATAATACGGACAATCTTTTGTGCGTTGTCTGAGTTAAAGCCGCCATGAAGAATACCAACCGAGCGCTCGGCAATGGTCAGCGCGCGGCGCGAAAAGGTCGCAGAGTATTTTTCAAAGATGGTTTTTCTGTCTTGGATGATGCTCATGAACAGCGCAGCGCCGACTGAGTTTGCAATGATCATTGGCGCTGCAATGTCGGACACCAGTGCGTAGGCTTGGGCGAATGGCTTAGCGACCGCCAACAGAATCAGCATCTGAATGATTTCAGCAAACAGGGTTACGGAAAACACCACCATCGGATTGAACAACTGACTCGCTTTGTTCTTACGCACCAGATAGACGTGCAGTAAGCCACCGATTAGGCCCTCTGCTGTGGTCGATATGGCACATGCAAGGTCTGTGAATCCACCTAAGGTGTAGCGATGGATGCCGCCAGTTAAACCGACGGCAAAGCCAACTACAGGCCCACCAAACAGACCGCCCATTACCGCCCCCATTGCGCGCGTGTTCGCGATGGCATCGTTGATCTGCAAGCCAAAGTAAGTGCCCATAATACAGAACAGTGAGAACAGGATATAACAACTGACTTTATGACTGAGCCGTGACGAGATACTCAGCAGTGGCAGGATCAGAGGTGTTTTACTGATCATATAAGCCAGTACCAAATAGACACAGGTTTGTTGAAGTAGCGAGAGAATCAGTTCCATATATCCACTAATAAAAAGTTCTGCATGGGTTAAGGCGAAGCGACATAAGCTTTAAGCACTAGGTAATACCGCATTGGTTATAGGTATAGTTTAAGGGCCATCTACCTAGTAACGCAAAGCCCATCACTAGGATGGGCTTTGTAGAGTTTCCAACCTTAATTTAAGGTGGAGCAAGCGAAGGGGTTTGAACCCGATAAGCTAGGCTGTTTTTGTTACGCCTTTTGCTTCTTTCTCTTCATCAGCAAGGTCGGTTTCGCCTTTGCCTTTAGAAATCTTGATTACGTAAGCCGCAACACCCAGAGCACTAATCACACCAACGATAGTTGAGATTTGCATTGGTAGGCCGAAACCAAGTTGGCTGTTATTCAGGATGAATGTGATACACACAGACGTCATGAAGATAGCTGGAACCGTCGTTACCCAGTGCAGTTTGTTGTGACGTAGTAGGTAAGCTGAAGCTGTCCACAACATCATTACTGCTGTTGATTGGTTAGCGAAACCGAAGTAGCGCCAGATGATACCGAAGTCTACTTGAGTCAGGATGCCACCAATAACGAACAGTGGTAGAGCCATCAGTAGGCGGTTACGCAGTGTCTTCTGTTCCATGTTGAAGTATTCAGCAAGGATTAGACGGCTTGAACGGAATGCAGTGTCACCAGAAGTGATTGGTAGGATAACTACACCTAGGAAAGCAAGGATACCGCCAAATACACCCAGTAGGCCGAATGAAGCGCTGTATACCACGTTACCTGGACCACCATTTGCTACTGCTTCAGATAGTGACTCAACTGAACCGAAGAATGATAGTGCAAGTGCACACCAGATAAGAGCGATGATGCCTTCACCAATCATTGCACCGTAGAATACGAAGCGACCGTTCTTCTCATTTTCCATACAACGCGCCATTAGTGGAGACTGAGTTGCGTGGAAGCCAGAGATAGCACCACAAGCGATAGTGATGAATAGAGCAGGCCAAAGTGGCAGGTCGTTCGGGTTCATGTTAGTGAACATGTCGCTGATTTCAAAGCCACCCATGATTTGGTGTTCATCAGAGAAGCCAATGGCTGTGATTAGGCCAACAGACATAAAGATAAGCAGTGCGCCGAACAGTGGGTAGAAGCGACCAATGATTTTATCAACAGGGACAATTGTTGCGATGATGTAGTAAGCGAAGATAACCACAACCATCGTTGTTGCAGACATCGCGAAGTCAGTTTGGTCATTTACTAGGTTCGTGATCATGCCTGCTGGAGCTGATACGAATACCACGCCCACAAGAAGAAGCAGAACAATGGCAAAGATATTCATAAAGTGTTTTGCGCCATTGCCTAGGTAACGTCCTGTGATGGTTGGAACCGAAGCACCGCCATTACGGATAGATAGCATACCTGAGAAGTAGTCGTGTACGGCACCTGCGAAGATACAACCGAGCACAATCCAAAGCATTGCTGCTGGGCCGTATAAGGCACCCATGATAGGGCCGAAGATTGGACCAACACCTGCAATGTTAAGCAGTTGCACAAGGTAAACCTTTGGTGTCGACATTGGAACGTAATCCACACCATCTTGTTTTGTATGAGCCGGAGTTTGGCGTTTTTCGTTTATGCCGAACACCTTCTCAATGAAAGTGCCATAAAGAAAGTAACCGCCGATGAGTGCCGCAACACAGGTTAGAAACCACATCATAATCTGTTATCCCTGAATGTATTAATTAAGTCAGGGTGGATAATAAGCGAGCAGTTGGCGAGAAGCTTGTGCTTAAGACGTTAGTGGTCGTATAGCGATTTAAGTGGCGCTGTGGTTGATTGAGTGGTTTTCAGATTTGTTAAGCGGTTGGGTGCCAGGTTAAGCGGTTGGGTGTCAGGTTAAGTGGTTTTGTCTCGAACTAAGCGGTGACTTGGGGGAAGCAGTGGACATTTCAGCGGGTTAAGCGGAGAATCGAGATACGTTGGCTAGTGATAGCACCTAATGAATAATAAGAAGATAAGGGATTCCAATGAAGAAAGTAACCGTAGCCTTGCTATTGGCTCTAGGTATGACAGGCTGCGCGTCAAACGTGCAAGACTTAGCAGCAGAGGGGAATTGGCAAGAGATTGGCTACCGTGATGGCGTAAGAGGTAATACTCAGCGTTCCTATTCTGAGATGACTAAGCTGGGCGCTGTCGATCAAGCCGCATACAGCGAAGGTTACTACCAAGGTGTCAGTGAATACTGTAACCCTAACCATGCTTATCAGATCGGCCTTTCTGGTCAGGTTTATGAAGGTGTCTGTTCTGGTACTGAAGATGCGCAGCGCTTTCGTATGGAGTGGCAACGAGGCTGGGATGAGTTCTCGAACGAGCACTAAGCTGATACACATCATCAAAAAAGCACCGATTCGTCGGTGCTTTTTGTATTCAGCCTTTGCTAGTTAGACTGGTTATGTTCAACCGCTTTACGAAGGAATCCATCTTGTTTCTTAAGTTGTTGCTTCGCGACTTCTAGGTCTAGTCCGGTGAGTATCATTAAGATTGCCAGTTTCACGTCGTAGCTGGTCTTCTCAAGCGTTTCTCTTGCTACCTCTTTGTCGCAATCCGTAGCTTGCATAACAATACGGGCAGCGCGCGCCACTAGTTTCTCATTGGTGGCTTTAACATCCACCATTAGGTTTTGATAGCTTTTGCCAATGCGGATCATACTGGCAGTGGTCAGCATGTTGAGCACCAGTTTTTGAGCGGTGCCTGATTTGAGACGGGTCGAGCCAGTGAGCGCTTCAGGGCCCACCACTGGGCTGATAGGAATTTTAGCCAACTGAGCGATAGGTGAGTCAGGGTTACAAGAGAGTGACACCGTGGTCGCGCCAATCTCATTGGCGTATTTGAGCGCACCAATCACATACGGAGTGCGACCGCTCGCTGCAATGCCAACGACGACATCTTTGGCATTAAAGTGAATGGCTTTAAGATCCTCAACACCGAGAGTGAGTGAGTCTTCTGCTCCCTCTTTCGCTTTTAATATCGCTTCTGGGCCTCCTGCAATTAGTCCGATAACGAGCTGGTCGGAAACGCCAAATGTCGGTGGGCACTCTGAAGCGTCGAGTACGCCGAGTCTCCCGCTAGTGCCAGCGCCCATATAGATAAGGCGACCGCCATTACGAAAGGCGTCGGCGATATAGTCAACTGCGTTGGCTATCTGTGGTAGCTCACTTTCGATGGCGAGTGGTACCTGTTTGTCTTGTTGGTTGATCTTCTCTACTACTTCCAGAGATGAGAGCAGATCAATGTCCATGGTTTCAGGGTTTCTACCCTCAGAGACTAAGTGTGATAGTGCTGAAATAAGAGCGTCGTTACTCATAAATATCCTTAAATCTAATCTCTATTGATGGTCAGTTTGCGCGGTACAGCACGCCAAGAGAAGCGCTTTGTGAAGCCCCAGTCACCTCGGGAAGGTTGCTTGGTAGCTTATGCACGTAACGTTGAGCCAGCCATGCAAATGCCATGGCTTCCATGTAATCAGCATCGACTCCTTTAGCGGAAGTCGAACTCACTTGCCAGTCAGGAAGCATCTTCGCAAGGCGATCCATCAAAAGTGGGTTTCTGACACCTCCACCACATACATATAAGGCAGGGGATGAGCCAGATTGATGCTTCACGACTTCATTAGCTATGGTGATGGCGCTGTACTCACAAAGGGTGCGCTGTACGTCGGGTTCCGATATTTCTGGTAATGCCTTTAATTTGTTTTCCAGCCACGGCAGATTGAACAGCTCTCGCCCTGTGCTTTTCGGTGGTAGCTCAGCAAGGTAGGCTTCTTCAAGCAGTGAATTCAGTAGCGCCGAATTTACTTGGCCACTGCGAGCAAACTCGCCATCTTGGTCGTACTTTTTACCGCAGTGTTTGTTTATCCAAGCATCCATCAACATGTTGCCCGGGCCGGTGTCATAACCCAGCGTTGGTTTGTCTGGTTGAAGTACTGAAATATTCGATATGCCACCAATGTTCAGTACCACTACGCTGCTCTCTTTGGCCTCAAATATGGTTCGATGAAATGCAGGAACCAAAGGTGCTCCTTGCCCACCCAACGCCATGTCTTTGCGACGAAAATCAGCTACAACATCAATATTGGTTTTAGTCGCAATGATATTGGCATCACCTAACTGCATAGTAAATGGGTGATTCCCACTAGGCTGATGAAATACGGTTTGGCCATGATTGCCAATTGCGGTGATTTGAGAGGCGCAGATATTGTGTTTTGACAGCAGCTGTAGAACCGCATCTGCAAATAAATGACCAAGCTGGTGGTCAAGCTCGCCTATCGCGATCAGGTTGGTCTGCTGGCCGATACAGACATCGAGTAGCTGTTTTTTTGTCTCTTCGGGCATAGGGAATTCGTCGTGGGCAATCAGCCTAATTTGCTGGTCGTCGATACTGACCAAAGCGGTGTCGATACCGTCCATACTGGTCCCAGACATAACCCCGATGTATAGCTCTTTATGATCCATTCCTAAACTCTTCTGACCGTGAATTAAAAACATTGTAATGCAAATTCAAACGGAATAACCTCGTGAAGATTATCAATTTTGGCTTAGTAAGGGATAAATATGGGACCGTTGTGGGTAGATGTTGAAGGCTACGAGCTCACTGCTGAAGATAGAGAAATTCTTGAGCATCCAACCGTGGGTGGGTTGATCTTTTTTGCTCGTAACTATCATGACAGCAAGCAGCTAGCGGCACTCACCAAAGAGATCCGTAAAGCGGCTAAACGACCTATTCTCATTGGTGTCGATCAAGAGGGGGGCCGAGTACAACGCTTTCGTGATGGTTTCTCAATTATTCCTGCGGCGCAAGAGTTCGCCAAACACAACAACGGTGAACAATTGGCTGAGCAAGCTGGTTGGTTGATGGCAGCAGAGTTAGTAGCTCATGATGTCGATTTGAGCTTCGCGCCAGTATTGGACAAAGGTCATCAATGCAAAGCGATTGGCAATCGAGCCTTTGGTGAGGACATCGATACTATTGTTCGTCACAGTAGCGCCTTTATCCGTGGGATGAAAAGCGTCGGAATGGCTACGACGGGCAAACACTTCCCAGGCCATGGCGGTGTGATTGCAGACTCTCACCTGGAGACGCCTTATGATCCAAGAGAAGATATCTTTGAAACTGACATGGCGATCTTTAAGGCTCAAATTGAGGCGGGCATTTTGGATGCGATGATGCCTGCGCATGTGGTTTTTTCTCACTATGATGATAAACCAGCCAGCGGTTCACACTATTGGTTACAAGAGGTGTTGAGAAAACAGCTTGGATTTAAAGGGTTAGTTTTCTCCGATGATTTGACGATGGAAGGTGCGGCGATCATGGGTGGTCCGGCACAAAGAGCGCAAGCCGCCTTGGATGCTGGATGCAACATGGTGTTGATGTGTAATAAACGAGATGCACAAATAGAGGCTTTAGATAACCTAGAGATACAAAGTGTTCCCTTGGCGCACTCTTTATTGAAAAAACACACCTTTGACCTTTCAACACTACAGTCAGATGTTCGATGGAAAGAGGCTTCTGAGCAGATGAAGCGTGTTTTAGATAACGGGCAATAAATAGACACTTTTTAAGTTTTGCTAAGGCGATATGAGAAATATCGCCTTTTTTGTATCTATAAAGACTGATTTCTAACTCTTTTCATGTTTTCTTACCATAAATTCTAAGTGTAAATATTTTTTTACGTTAAATGTTTTTTATTATTTACACTTGCAATCGTTTCTATAGCTGTTATTTTAGTTTTCAAAGATTGTTAGCCCATATTGGTTGCTTGGGTGTAAAGAAAAGAATACAGGTTGAGTTATGCAGAAAAGTGAATTAAGCAATGTCAATATCATCGACGAACAGGTACTGATTACTCCAGACGAGTTAAAAGCAAAATTATCTCTGAGTGATAATGCTCGTCGTTTTATTCAAGAGTCTCGTCAAACTATCGCCAACATCATCCACAAGAAAGATCACCGCATGCTAGTGGTGTGTGGTCCTTGTTCGATTCATGATGTTGAAGCTGCTAAAGAGTACGCAAAACGCCTGAAAGCACTTTCTGAAGAACTAAGTGATCAACTGTACATCGTAATGCGCGTGTACTTCGAAAAACCACGTACAACTGTTGGTTGGAAAGGTCTAATCAATGACCCACATCTAGATGGCACATTTGATATCGAGCATGGTCTTCACGTAGGTCGTGAACTGCTGGTTGAATTGGCAGAGATGGAAATCCCACTAGCGACTGAAGCTCTTGACCCAATCAGCCCACAATACCTAGCAGACACATTTAGCTGGGCGGCGATCGGTGCTCGTACTACTGAATCTCAAACTCACCGTGAGATGGCAAGTGGTCTATCTATGCCAATCGGCTTCAAAAACGGTACTGATGGCAACCTAGGTACTGCGATTAACGCGATGCAAGCGGCTTCTTCAAGCCACCGTTTCATGGGTATCAGCCGTGAAGGGCAAGTTGCGCTACTTACAACTCAAGGTAACCCAAATGGCCATGTGATCCTTCGTGGTGGTAAGCAGACCAACTACGATTCTGTTTCGGTGCATGAGTGTGAAGAAGAGCTATCAAAAGCAGGTCTAGGTGCTGCACTTATGGTTGATTGTAGCCACGCTAACTCTCGCAAAGACTTCCGTCGTCAGCCGCTGGTTGCTGAAGACGTAATCCACCAAATTCGTGAAGGCAACAAATCAATTATCGGTTTGATGATTGAAAGTCACCTTAACGAGGGCAACCAATCTTCTGACATTCCTCTCGATCAGATGAAATACGGCGTTTCAATTACCGACGCGTGTATCAATTGGGATTCAACTGAGGCACTATTGAAGCGTGCACACACGGAACTAGTCCCATTCTTGGAAAATCGTCTAAAAGGCTAGTGCCAGCACAAATCGAGGCTTAAGGATTAGAAAGGAAGAAGAATGGCCGTTGAACTGAACGAATTACGCGACCAAATTGACGTTGTCGATAAACAGATGTTAGAGCTTCTTGCTCAGCGCTTGGCGCTGGTTGAGAAAGTAGGTGAGGTGAAAAGCGAGCACGGTTTACCGATTTATGTGCCTGAGCGTGAGGCTGCGATGCTTGCATCTCGCCGTGCAGAGGCTGAAAAATTAGGTGTGCCGCCACAGCTTATTGAAGACATTCTGCGTCGTACTATGCGTGAGTCGTACGCAAGTGAGAAGGATTCTGGCTTTAAGTGTCTGAACCCTGAACTGCGTTCAGTTGTTGTTATCGGTGGTAACGGCCAGTTGGGTGGTCTATTTGGACGTATGTTCAAGCTATCTGGTTACGATGTAAAAGTGCTAGGTAGCAAAGACTGGGACAAGGCTGATGAGTTGCTGAAAGATGCTGGTCTTGTTGTGGTTACTGTTCCAATCCATTTGACAGAAGGCGTGATTGATAAGCTGGGTAACTTGCCAAGTGACTGTATTCTGTGTGACTTAACATCGATCAAGTCTAAGCCATTGCAACGCATGTTAGCGGTTCACCAAGGCCCTGTCGTTGGTCTACACCCAATGTTTGGCCCGGATGTGCCAAGCCTTGCGAAGCAGGTGATTGTTTACAGTGATGGCCGCGGTCAAGAAAGCTACCAATGGTTGTTAGAGCAATTCGGTATCTGGGGTGCAAGCCTATGCAGCATGGATGCTCAAGAACACGATCACGGTATGACGTTAATCCAAGCGCTGCGCCACTTCACTTCATTTGCTTACGGCCTACACCTTAGCAAAGAGAATCCAAATATTGATCGTCTGCTGCAGCTAAGCTCGCCGATCTACCGTCTTGAGATTGCGATGGTTGGTCGTCTATTTGCCCAAGACCCGAACCTGTACGGGGATATTATTCTCTCTTCAGACGAGAACATCGCGATGATTCGCCGCTTCCACCACTGCTTTGGTGAAGCCCTGAAGATTCTGGAAGGCAAAGATAAAGCTCAATTCGTGGAAAGCTTCAATGAAGTGAGCGAGTGGTTTGGTGATTACTCTCAGCAGTTCTTGCAAGAGAGCCAAAGCCTTCTTAAGCAAGCACATGACTCGATTCATCGCGGCTAGCCTGCGCTAGAGTTAGCTCAAATAACACTGAGTAAAGCATAGATAGAAAAATAGCCACCTAACTTAGGTGGCTATTTTTTTATTTAACTATCATTGATTTAAAAGTAATTGGCCTATTGTAGGCAAAAAGATCATCATAGGCTAAAAGCTCTTAAGCCTTAGTTGGTTGCGAGTGTTGTCTTTGCCTTGGTTTCATCACTTGATACGGTTTCAATCGATGAGTTGGTGTAAGGCACGTTAGTCAGGTTGATTTGCAGACGTACAACATTATCGATCAGTTGAACCAGTGGTCCCCACTTCACCTTTTTCTCTTTCTCAAACACGTAGTTAAAGTTCTCTGGCGTCCAGTCCATCAAGTATTGTGGATTCAAAGAGCGACCCAAAAAGCGTACTTCGTAATGCAGGTGTGGGCCGGTTGAGTTTCCTGAGTTACCACAGCTTGCAATCACATCACCCTTACTCACAAACTGACCGCTGCGAACCTTAAACTTCTGCAGGTGAGCGTAAGAGCTCATGAAGCCAAAAGAGTGGCGCATGGTCAGGAAGTTACCAAAGCCTTTCTTACTCGGGCGCACGGTTTCAATGACACCGTCAGCAGGAGCAAGGATATCTTCACCGCGCTTACAGGTGAGATCGATACCGGTGTGAGTATGACGCTTGCCTGTAATAGGATTGATACGACTTCCGTATGATGATGAGATGCGCTGATAAGCCATTGGGCTATCGTTAGGGATTAAGCGGAACATGGTTGCACGTACCGCCGAGTCAATGGCCGCAGCGTCGATTCGCTCTTCAAGAGAGGTCTCATCGTTAACCAGTTCTTCATCGGCAAGGCCAAGTACTGACTCAACGTCGAATACGCGCTTGCCGAGCAGTTGAATAGTGCCTTCTTTTTCCGTTAAAGCTTGTGCTAATGAGTGATTGGTTTCAATCTGCTCATCGTACATAAACTCCATATTGTCTTTCTCAACAATTAAAGTCTCGATCAGCTTCTGTGCATCATGGGCCTGATCAGAGGCGTGTTGTTCTGATGCAGATAGCTTTTGCTGGCCATCGTAATGTAGATAGATTGCACCGCTAATTAAAAGAGGAACGGAAAGGACTGCAGAGGTGCAAAAGAGCACGGCTTTACGGCCGAAGTAAAATGTCTGCTCCCCGTTGCTCGAAGGAACAGTAATCGAAATTTTCTGAGACATGATGACGTATTAAATAAAAATAATTCGAAGAGCGTGCTTTATTCCGCTGACTCTTCGCCTAAATCTGTTAGATGTTCTATTTCTCGATAAAGTAACTCATCATCACCAACGTTCAGCTCCACAAGGCGCTTAAGGTGGCTGATACTATCAATATCTAAATGCTCTATGCGTAAGCGCACTGAGGTATTGATGGTAGAGACAATAGAGGCTTCTAGTTGAATGTCGATATCACTGTCTGTTAATTGAAAGCTAAGTTGAACAGGCAAGTGATGGTCTAATTGATGATGGTTTTCACAATCTATCAGTAAGCCTTGTAGTGACAAGTCTTGTATCGTGCCATCAACCACTAAGGTATCTTGGGTTAATTTGGTAGCGACTTGATAAACAATCCTTGAGAATCGACGCCTTTCTATCATAGATACTTCCTCATCTATAGGTTTGGAATGTCGTATCATATAAGGCCGCTAATTTAGCGGCCTTAGAATAAATTACAAGCGAAACTTACTTAGTTACACGCTTGTATTTGATACGGTGTGGTTCAGCTGCTTCAGGACCAAGAGTCTTCTTCAGCCATTCCATGTATTCATTGTAGTTACCTTCGTAGAAGTTAACTTGACCTTCATCACGATAGTCAATGATATGCGTAGCGATACGGTCTAGGAACCAACGGTCGTGCGAGATAACCATTGCACAACCAGGGAACTCTAGTAGCGCTTCTTCTAGTGCACGTAGGGTTTCAACATCAAGGTCGTTGGTTGGCTCATCGAGTAGCAGTACGTTACCGCCAGTTTTAAGTAGCTTAGCCAGGTGAACACGGTTACGTTCACCACCAGAAAGCTCACCGATGATCTTTTGTTGGTCTGAACCTTTGAAGTTGAAGCGAGAACAGTAAGCACGAGCTGGGATTTCGAAGTTGTTGATCTTAATGATATCAGCGCCTTCAGAGATCTCTTGGAATACCGTCTTCGTGTCATCCATGCTGTCACGGAATTGGTCAACCGATGCCAGTTTCACTGTTTCACCTAGCTCAACAGTACCTGAATCAGGCTGTTCTGTACCGCTTAGCATCTTGAATAGCGTTGATTTACCCGCGCCGTTAGCACCGATGATACCAACGATAGCACCCTTAGGCATGCTGAACGATAGGTCATCGATAAGAACACGGCCGTCGAAAGACTTAGTGAGGTTCTTCACGTCGATAACTTTATCACCTAGACGCTCACCTGGCGGGATGAATAGCTCGTTAGTTTCGTTACGCTTCTGACGATCGCCGCTTTGTAGTTCCTCAAAACGAGCCATACGCGCTTTAGATTTAGACTGACGACCTTTCGGGTTTTGACGAACCCACTCAAGTTCTTTCTCGATCGTCTTCTGGCGAGCTTTCTCTTGAGACGCTTCTTGTTGTAGACGCGCATCTTTTTGCTCTAGCCAAGAAGTGTAATTACCTTCCCATGGAATACCTTCACCACGGTCAAGTTCTAGGATCCAGCCAGCTGCGTTATCTAGGAAGTAACGGTCGTGGGTGATTGCCACAACAGTGCCGTTGTAATCCACTAGGAAGCGCTCAAGCCACGCTACAGATTCTGCATCCAGGTGGTTGGTTGGTTCGTCTAGTAGAAGCATGTCTGGCTTCTCTAGAAGTAGGCGACAGATAGCAACACGACGACGTTCACCACCCGATAGGTGTTCGATCTTAGCATCCCATTCAGGAAGACGAAGTGCATCTGCTGCACGCTCTAGAGCGTTCTCTAGGTTGTGACCGTCTTTTGCTTGGATTAGAGATTCAAGTTCACCTTGCTCTTTTGCTAGCGCATCGAAGTCAGCGTCTGGTTCTGCGTAAGCTGCGTATACTTCGTCTAGGCGCTTCATTGCACCAGCAACGTCTGAAACGGCTTCTTCAACGATCTCACGAACCGTTTTAGACTCATCAAGAACAGGCTCTTGAGGTAGGTAACCTACGTTTAGACCTGGCTGTGGACGAGCTTCACCATCGATGTCTGTATCAATACCGGCCATGATACGTAGCAGTGTTGATTTACCTGCACCATTCAGACCTAAAACACCAATTTTGGCACCAGGGAAAAAGCTTAGAGAGATGTCTTTCAGAATTTGACGCTTTGGTGGCACAATTTTGCTCACTCGCGACATGGTATATACGTATTCAGCCATTGCCGATCGTTCCTACTTATTGTTCAAAATAAACGATTATTTTATACCAATCTGTCCAAAGATGTTACTCCCCGAGATGAAAAGGCTTTTCAGGGATAAATCTTGGCTTTTTATTGTCAAAAATCTCACTAAAAGCAGATTTCAAACGCTTTTGAGGTGAAGTGTTAAACTTTAATAATATTTACACTCAAACTCTTTACATTTGATGTGATGTAGGGCGTAAATAGCCGTCACGTATTCAAACACGCACTAAGGAAAGAGCGAATGTTTTTCCGACTTCTCAATAGAAAAATTGCTGTTGCTGCATCAGTAGTTTTGCCTTCTATTCTATTGGCTCCAGAGGCTTTGGCGAGCCGTGCTTCTGAGCTAGAAATGCAGCGTGATACATACGACCAAGCACAAGACGTATTGGATAAGCGTGACCTTGAGGCATATGCCAAGTTGCGTTCTAAAATTCAAACATACCCTTTGACACCATATACGGATTACCGAGCCTTCTTAATTGACCTGGGTAAGCGAACTCCGCAAGAGGTTGAAGCATTTATTGAAAGAAACCGTGCTCTTCCATTCTCTAATCGTATTCGAGCACCTTATTTGGCGTCGCTAGAGTCGCAGAAAAAGTGGTCGACGATTCTTGAATTTCAAACTCAAGAACCCTCCGGTGAAAAGTATCAGTGTATCTACTACCGAGCACATTATGAGCAAGGTAATCATGAACTGGCTTATAAGGGTGCGAAACAGCTTTGGCTGAGCGGTAATGGTATCGATGATAGCTGTGATCCCCTGTTTTCGGCCTGGGATAAAGCAGGGCTGCGCAGTGATGAGTTGATTCTTGAAAGGCTGTTGCTGGCTTTTGAACAGCGTAACGGCAAGCTGATGAATTATCTGCTCAAGCAGTTTGATAGCGATAAAGCTGCCAAACAAGGCAAAGAGATGAAAGCCCTGTTCAGTAAGCCAGAGAGCGTGGCGAGCTTTGCTAAAAAGCACAAGGTGAACGAATTTTATCAAAAGCAGACTGAGCTTGGTTTCCAGAAGCTGGCACGCAAAGATGCAAAAGCAGCACAGAAGGCATTTGATAAAGTGATCGAAGGCCAAAAGTTTTCTAAAGAGAAAACTCAGCAACTGGCTGATTACCTCGCGTTTCGTCTGATCAATACCGACTCAGAAGAGATGATGGCTTGGCGAGATCAAGCAATAGAGAGCTCTTCTAAGCAAGTATTGATCGAGCGTCGTGCTCGCCTTGCGATTCAACATGCAGATTGGACTGGTTTGCAGCACTGGATTAGCAAGCTAGATGATAAACACCAAAGCTCAATTCGTTGGCAATACTGGCGTGGCCGAGCTGAGCTAGCATTGGGGCAAGAAACTGAGGGCACTAAACGACTTACTGATATTCTTGGTCAGCGTAATTTTTACAGTGTGGCTGCGGCAAAACAGCTTAATAAACCAGTGCGCTATGAAACGTCGTCATTGACGTATAATTCGCAAGTTGTAAAGCCATTTGATACTGCTTTGGTGCGTATTGATGAACTGATTACACGCGATAAGATTGCTGCGGCTAAGAGTGAGTGGCGTTGGTTACTGGCTAACTCAAGCAAAGAACAAAAATCCATGCTGGCTGCGTATGCCTCTCGTCAAGGTTGGAATCACCTAACTGTCACAGCGAGCATTTCTGCCAAAATGTGGGATAACTTGGAACTACGTTTCCCTGTCGCTCATAAGTGGTGGTTCAACTTCTACGCTGATAAGCATGACATTGACCCAGTGACCTTGATGTCGTTAGCACGTCAAGAAAGCGCACTGGATAGCGAGGCTCAATCTCCGGTTGGTGCACGCGGAATCATGCAAATTATGCCTGCTACGGCCAAATACACGGCTAAAAAGTACAAGCTGAAGTATCAAGGGCGTGAGGACCTGTATAACGTAGGTAAGAATATTGAGATTGGCAGTCATTACCTTGATGGTTTGCTGAATCAATACGACAACAACCGTATCTTCGCCTTAGCTGCTTACAACGCGGGTCCACATAGAGTGAAGCAGTGGCGCTCTCGTAGTGAGGGCAAATTGGATGCGTTTGCTTTTATCGAGATGATTCCGTTTAAAGAGACGCGTGGTTACGTACAAAATATCTTGATGTTCGAAACTTACTATCGAGATATTTTGGGTGAGCAGGGGCAATTCTTAGCAGCCCATGAGCGTGACGCAAAATATTAACCGTCAAACCTAAACCAGTGATTACTGATGGAATTCTTTTTTAAATTGGATTCACGATAGGGTTTCGGTATACATTAAAAGGCAGTCGCAGCGCGTCTGCCTTTGTTTAAATAGAACGACAACAAGAGATAAGTGTAGGGATATGGCACCACAACCAGAGTACAGTAATTGGCAAGAGTTGATGGATTTAGTAAAGAGTGCCGCTGAAAATGATCAGCATGAGCTGCTACTGACCATGATGATGACCCCTGATGAGCGTGAAGCTTTAGTCGCTCGCGTAAATATTCTGTGTGAACTGATGAAAGGCGATCTTTCTCAGCGACAAATCAGTCAAATGTTGGGAGTTGGTGTTGCAACCATCACTCGCGGTTCGAACGAGCTAAAAGCCAAATCGGAACAAGAAAAGCAAGAGATTGCCCAGTTGTTGCTGAAGTAAGTGGATCTACCTGTCAGTACAATCTAAAAAACGCTAGCCTCGGCTAGCGTTTTTGCTTTCTGTAATAAGGTTATCAGAGTCGCTAATTTCGCTTTATTACTGGTTAGTGACTTGGGAAGTGTTCTGGGTTTACAAATGGGATCAGAGCTAAGATCAGCGCTTGATGGTATACCGAACTTCGCGTGAGTTGGTTGTGGGTAAGCAACCCAATAGCGCCTCCCTTCTGTTTGATGTTGTCGGTGCCAAACACTTCGTCCATAACATCACCAAGCTCGTTAGCGTGTGCAAGTTTCTCAATGACTTGCGGAGGTAGCATCAGGCTAGCAGAGCGGGATTCGCCGCGTTGGCCGTTAGATTCAATCACCATCCAAGCAAAGGTTACATTGCCTTCAATCCCTGCTTCTAAGCCGACATAAAAATCGCTGTCTGGGATAGCTTGAGTTGCATTGCAAACACGGTTGACGGCACCTTGGTAGGTCTCTGCGTTGCTCATCGGCTGATCAGCAACACCACTCGCAACGCTTACGCCTTTGAAGTCAAATTCTTGCTGTGGGAAAGCCGCTTCAAAAGCACTTTTTACTGCGTTGATTTTAGCTGGGTTGAGTGACGCGATAATGACTGTTTTCATGATTCTCTTTCTTATCGTTATTTTGCTAGCGCTTTTTCTGTTGATGCACCCCATCGTGCTTGATGGCTTTTATACCATACACCGAGCTCTTCGAGTGGCATCGGTTTGCCAAAATAGTAGCCTTGTAAAAGGTCGCACTCAGCTTCAACTAACCACTGGTGCATGGCTTGTGTCTCAATGCCCTCGGCCGTTACTTGTTTGCCTTGTGCGTGGCATAGCTCAATGACAGGTTTTACTATGTTCTGATTGTCTGTTGCAATCAAAGTCTCTAGGAAACCTTTATCCAGTTTTATTTTTTGAGTCGGGTACTGAACCAGCTGAGTTATAGACGTGAAACCTGAGCCAAAATCATCTATCGCTAACATGTAGCCCATTCGAGACAGTTCATTAAGCAGAGGAAAGCCTTGCGAGCCTGACTCAAACGTCTCTGTGATTTCAAAATCAATTAAGTAGGGAGGGATATTGTTCACGTCTGCGTGGTGGTCAATAAACTCGGCTAAGTGAGTCGATTCGATACCGGCAGAAGAGAGGTTAATTGACAGCTGAACGGGATGCTCAAATTGAGATTGCAGTTGGTCAAAAGAACCAAAGGCATGCTCAATCACCCATCTATCGATTTGTTCGAATAGTCCAGTTTGCTCAGCAATAGGGATAAACTCATCAGGAGCTACAAATCCCAACTGTTTTGAGTGCCAACGAAGCAGTACTTCGAAGCCGACAACAGTATCTCCATGCGCATTCATATAGGGCATGTATACGAGGCTGAACTCTTCATCATAGTTTTGATCGCGCAGCGCTCGCTCGATATTAGCTTGACGCTGAATGACCTTGTCTAAGTCGCGAGAATAGTAGGCTGACTGATTTTTTCCTGCACGCTTTGCCTGATACATCGCAGTATCGGCACTCGACAGTAGTTTCTCTATCTCGACGCCATCGTCTGGGTAAGTCGCAACGCCAATGCTAACCGTGATAGGAAAATTGCCAGCACGAGTTACAAACCCTTGCTGCAATGGCTCTAGTAGTTGCTCTGAGAAGGCGTGCTCAATGTTACCTGACGCTGCTGGCGCGTTGATGAAAACCACAAACTCATCGCCGGACAGGCGAGCAGGCATACAGTGAGCAAAATAGCGAGTCTGATATTCGCTACATAATGTCGTGATTCGCTCCGAAAATGCGATCAGGATAGAGTCACCGACTTGGTGCCCATACTTATCATTAACGAACTTAAAGTTATCGAGATCCAAGTAAAGGATCCACGTATTGCTGGTGGGGTTAGTCTCTGGCAAAGCTCGCTGGACGAATGATTGAAACTGGTGGCGATTGGCAATTTTGGTCAGAGGGTCGTTCTCCGCCAATATCTTAGTTTGCTGGTACGTATCATCAAGCTCTTGATACATATCGTAAAACCGCTCAGAAAGACGACCAATTTCATCGTTGCTACTCTGGCGCTCAATGTTTGTTCTTTGGCGCTTTTCCACTTGTCTAAGCTGGCGTTCTAGCCTTGCGATTGGGTTAATCACGCTGCGAGAAAGTAACATCAACAACAGAATAACCGTTACTAAAGCGGCTAGCCCAAAAGAGAAGCTAATCTCATTCCATATTGAGCGCAGCTTGTTATCGAGCAAGAACTTGGCTGGATCCACGGTGACATAGAGACCCGGAGCCAATTTCACTGATTGGGTTAATTCAGTTTCTGGAGCGACGGGAGCCGAAGTAAAAAACAGGCTGGTTTGATATTCAAACTCTATCTGTTTGCGTAGTGCGTTGAATTTATCCAGAGAAACAGAAACCACTACGAAGAAGACATCGTCCAGTTGATAGCTCAGCGGTGTCGAAATAGTACGCTTGTCGAGAAGTTCATAGCGAACCAACATACCTTCGCCTTGCGAGTTTTGTGTGTAGCTGATGTTTGACGTTGCTGACGTCTCTAAGTATTTGTCATTGATGTATTTAAGAATCTTGGGATCCATCTCAGCAAATGGATCGCTGCTGCTTTCTGCGTAGTAACTTAGATTACGATTGCCGTCCAGCAGTGCCAGGCCAGTAAAACTCTCGTTGCCATCTTGAAGCAGCTCAATGGTGTGCTGCAAGTTGTCGATAAGCTCCAGCTCTCGATAAGGATTGTCCCCTCCCAAAAAGTAGCGTTTAACGATGTCACTTTTAGTGAGGGTGTAAGAATAACTGTTGAGAAATGAGCGAGATTGACGAAAGTGCCCGGCTAGCTTTTCCATACTGAGCTGGAGGGCGTTGTCTTCGCGCTTGATAAAGCTACTTTTCTGCGTTGTGTAGATGATGTAACTAGAAGCGGCAGCGCTACAAAGAATTACGGGAGCTATGAGAAGTAGTATTTTAGTGCTTAGCTTCATAACTTTTCACAACATTATTAATCATTTTAGTTCTCAAGTTTATGTTATTAACGGTGAGTCTTCTATCAATTGCAATTTTGTTAATAATTTCCTGTGAAGTGAACAGTGTGCTGTCCAAGGTATAGAGCTCCAAAAGAAGGGCTGTGCGGAAACAGAAACTAAAGTCGGAACAATTCAGAGAACTCGGCCTAATCATCGTCGTTGAGCTGCCGATGCTGAAGAATGACTGCATGACTGATTCTGGTTCGAAGGGTCATTGATGTGTTAATCAATGTTGAATAGAACTGCGCCTTATCGAGTAGGTTCTGATCTGGGTAGAGTGCCAGGTTCTGTTTCTCATAGGGCGGTACGTGTTGATGTGCTTGGCTATTAGTTGTGGTCATAGCCAAATCGAGAGCATTAAGTGCTGCGATATCTGGGCGATGGAGAAAGTTCA
Organism: Vibrio fortis; assembly: GCF_000695685.1. Taxonomy (GTDB): domain Bacteria; phylum Pseudomonadota; class Gammaproteobacteria; order Enterobacterales; family Vibrionaceae; genus Vibrio; species Vibrio fortis_A. Next base: position 273,635 of record NZ_JFFR01000028.1, read on the forward strand.
AGAAACGCGCGGCCAAATCAGGGCTCGGAGCAGTTTTCAGTACAGCAAGACAGTCAACCCATAAAATGGTGCCTTCGTCAGGAATATGAAAGCCCCACTCATAGCCAGGCGTAAAAGTCTGTAACGTCACTTCATCACCGCTGTAGCCCATCGCAAGGTGGATGTCTTTGGCTCGCGATGGATCTTGTTCCACATAGGTCAATAAGTATTCATAGGTTTTGACATACGGGATCTGCGCCACAAGCTCTTGATAAACTTCCTTTAATACCTCTTTATTGGTGGTGTGAGCAGATACGCCACGCACGAACAGGGAAGGAAGTAACAAGTCACTGTAGTCGCTTTGCATGACCAAATGCCCTTGATGCTCTGGCGTTGGTGTCAGGATGTCGTTCCAACTAGTCGGTGGTTTGGGGAAAATGTCCTTGCGGTAGATAAGACCGAGCGTGCCCCAAAAATAAGGAACAGCATGTTCACCGCATTGATTGCGCCAAAGCTCAGGAATATGGGATTGGTTAGTAATCAGTGGATTATCACTGAGCTTATTGAGTCTGTTTTGACGAGAGAAGTTGCGCGCCGAAACCTCGTCAATAATCGCGATATCAATATCATTACGGGTTAATTGATTGATGGTGCGATCACGCTTAGTGTCGCTATCGAAGTACACTTGTTTGATGGTAACGCCGGTCTCTTTTTCCCAGAGAGCGATGACGTGATCAGAAAGGTAGTGTTGCCAATTGAAGATTGTGAGGATCGGGGCGCTCTTTGCCTGTGCAAGGTATGGCATAGACAGAATAAGTAAGCCACTCACGAATAAAGATAGAAAACGCATACAACACCTCTTAATAGGGTGATTGTACGGTTTCTATACTAATAAGTCAGCAGTTACTTATTCTATTTTTTAACTAAGTGAGCATTTCATTAACAAGTTTCTGTTAACAAACTTTTATTCATTAGCTATGGAAGCTTAACTTGAGTCGCCTTAATGTTCTCGCTCGGGTAGCAGCCTAAGACTTTCAAATGACGCGTAATTGTTGTTAGTTCGGTAATTGCTTGCTGCATGTTGTCAGAATCTAGGTGCGCTTCTAGATCGACATAGAACATCTCTTCCCAAGGGTTCCCCATGATAGGACGAGATTCTAGCTTAGTCATGTTGATACCGTAGCGTTGAAGAATCAGTAGTGTTTCCACTAGAGAGCCTGCTTCTTGCGAAGTTGACATGATCAAAGTCGTTTTCGCAGGGATTTGAGTTGATACTTCAACAGGCTTACGCGCAACCACGATAAAACGAGTATGGTTTTCGGTTTGGTTAGCAATGTTGCCTTGAATTGGCTGAAGGCCATACAGTTTACCGCTTGAAGAGTTACCGATTGCAGCCACAGTGTCGTCATCAAGGTCTTTGACCTTCTTCATTGCGTCAGCAGTGCTTGCGCAAGACTCTAGAGTCACACCTTTTAAACGACTCAAGAACTCACTGCACTGTTGGTGCGGTTGTGGGTGAGAGTAAAGGGTCGTAATGTCTTCTAGACGAATATCTTTCTTCGCAACTAAGCAGTGCTCAATCGGTTGTGATAGCTCACCCACAATGTAAAGCGTTGTGTGTTGAAGTAGGTCGTATACTTCATTGATAGAACCTGAACTGGTGTTCTCAATCGGAAGCACACCGTAGTCAGCATGACCAGACTCGACTGTTGACGTGACTTCTTTGAAGTGATTGCAGTTTAGCTCGATTAACTCAGTGTTGCGGCGACTGAAGTATTCACGGCTTGCAAGGTGTGAGTATGACCCTTTTGACCCCAGAAACGCGACACGAGCCAAAGGCTTACGGCTTTGTGGGTTAGCAAGATTCTGCAAGTAAGACTGTTGAAGAAGTACCGAATCTTCAATGATGGTGTGAAACAGTTTAGTGATGTACTGAGCATCAAGGTCGTACTTCTCTTTTCCATTACCGATCAGCTTCACTAATAGCTGTTGTTCACGAACGGCATCTCGAACTGGCTTTGATGTTTCTACTTTGCTTTTAGCCACCTCAATACTGAGTTTACGGCGTTCGGAAAGTAAGCTTAGAAGCTGATCATCAAGATCATTTAAGCGAAGGCGAATTTCATCAAGCGAAATGGGTTGGTCAGTCATAAATGGGTCCTTATAAAAAAGCCTCCCTTGAGTGGGAGGCTTTCTGTTCGTTTTTGACTTGTTTTTCTAAAACGACTTAGCCTCCGATTTACGGAAGGAAAAAGAAGTCAAAAATAAACAGAGTTTGAGTGTGCATAAAAATGGTTTGTTTTTTGAATGTTTAAACACAATAAGCAAGCGAGCTACAAGCGTCAAGCAAAAAAATAGCGCCGTATTGGCGCTATCTTCGAATCCTTTTATTTCTATTATTCTACTTCAGCTTCTAGCTCTTCAATTTGAGGCTTTTCAGCTCGGCGAGCTTCAGGTTTGTGTCTTAGCTTATTCAGTTGTCTTTCTAACTTTTGTTCAACCTCATTAACGGCAACGTATAGGTCATCGTGGATTGATGAAGCAACAAGCTTGCCTTTTGGTACGGTAATTACCGCTTCAAATTTCTTCTTCTTGTTAGGCTCTTCACTAAAGCTTGCTTGGCAGCCGATGATGTCTACTTGCCATTTTTCTAGCTTCTTAAATTTACTTTCTATGTGCTCACGGATTGCAGAGGTGATGTCGATATTCTTACCAGTGATATTCATTTTCATAGAAGTTTTCCTCTGTTGTATCCCTCATGGGTTAACTCCAGATTACGTTTTTGGATGGGAAAGAATGTGATCTAGATCTTGTTTTGGTGGCGGTTTTTTAGGATTGAAATCAAATGTGATCTCACGCAAAAATTGTTACGTTTTTCGAGAAAAATGCTTGTTATCAATAATAAAAAGGATAAATTGAAACCAAGGGTTCGCTAAAAATTACTTCAGTTTTTAGGGAAATCGTACAGCCTTTAAAAGGTGTGTGGTGAATAATTAAACAGTGTTATTTTGTGATTAGTATCACATCAAGGTATTCCTCGATAATCCGCCAAATTTAAAAAGCCGCTTGAGTACTATCTCAAGCGGCTTTTTGGTGTTTATGGACAAATTAATGGAGCCGTGAACTTGTCCTCAGTTTTGCTAACATCGCCATTATCTATTTAGGCTTATTGGCGGCGGTAGGGCCAATACCACGTATTGCGCCAATTGCCTCTAGCTGTTTATAGATCACAAAGTAACGATTGATGTTGGTGACATAGGTTACTGGTTCGCGACTAACGTATTTTCTCGTCATGATCTCAACGTTCTTAAACCAGACATTAGGGTCGTAGCCATGCTTTTTTGCAAGGTAGCGCATTTTACGAATTTTAGCAGGGCCAGCGTTATAGGCAGCCAGAGTGAAATAGAGCTGATTATCTGGTGATATTTCTGGGTCACTGAAATAGCGGTCCTTGATAAAGCGCATGTATTTCACGCCAGCATGGATATTGTTGTCGACCTTATGAATGTTCTTAATGTTAACGTTTTTATCTTTCGCTGTGCTTGGTAGCACCTGCATAACCCCGATTGCGCCCTTATGAGAGACACGGCTTTGGTCAAGTCCTGATTCTTGAAACCCTTGTGCAGACATCATCAATGGGTCGAATTCATAACGAGTCGAGTATTTTTCAAAGACGCCAGAGAGCTTAGCGACACGATCAACCTTGTTTGGGTTTAATGCTCGACTTAGCCAACGCGTATCGTCGATGTACTTTTGATAAATGACGTTCCCGAGCAAAGTTCCACTACGAGCTTGGCGAACGTATTTGTTGAGCTCTTTTTTAAGTTGAGGACTCTCTTTGCGCAGTGCCCAAGCTATCTGGCTGTTTTCACGCAACGGCAGTTCATGGTGAACTTGTATATTGTCCATCACATTGGTCCATAACTTGGCTTTGTGGCTATCGAGTATCGTGGCTTGAATGTAGCCTTGATTGACCAGTTCGATAAGCTCGTAGTCTTGCAGTGTCTCTTCAATGAAGTGGACGTACAGAGGTGGGAGGTTCATCTCGTCCAACTCTTTATTCACGCGTTGAACGCTTTCAAAGTAACTTGAACTAGCCCTTATCCATACTTCTTTGCCACTTAATTGAGATAGATCTTCTAGGGGTGCTTCGTCTTTACCGGTAATGATTAGCTCTTTAGCGTCTTTGATCATTGGCGCCGAAAAGTCGACTACCTGAAGTCGTTTTTCAGTGATAGTGAGGTTAGCGACTGCAACATCACCGTGACCAGACTGTAGTGAGGGAAGGAGATCATCACGCTGTACAGGAATGATCTGCACATTGATATACGGGTGCTTCTTTCTAAGGCTCTTCTCAAAGTGATAAAGCATCTCTGCGATGATGCCCTTTGGCTTACCATCTTCTATGAAGTAGAAACCTAAATCGGCGGAAACTAGCACTCGAACCATCCCTTTCTTGCTGAGTGTATCAAGGTCGCCTTTATATGGCTCATTACTCAAGGGGGATAGCTCTAAGGCATTTGAGATGGGGACATAAACCACCATCAAGATCAGTAATAACAACCTGCTCACATCCACGCTCCATGTTGATGTTTTGTTAATGATTATTCATTAAAGATACCTTTTGATTGTTAATTCATCAATATTTACCACACGCAGTCCAAAAAAAAGCACACCATGTGAGGTGTGCTTTTCTATCAATTAGATACAGAACGTTGGTTACGGAAGAGGGTTTAACTCAATCAATTGTTCTGTTCTTGCCACAGCATCTTCAAGACCTAGTTGCTTGTAAGCTTCTAACTGGATCGCTAGAGATTTACGTGCAGCAATGGTATCTGGATAAGTTTTCTGCAGCTCTTGTGTGCGGTTGATTGCAGCAATCCACGCCTCACGACGAAGATAGAAATCAGCCGTTGCTAAATCATATTCAGCTAAACGGTTTTTCAGCGCGAACATACGTTTCTGTGCATCTTCCGCGTAAGGGCTTGCAGGGAAACGCTCTAGTAGCTTTTTGAAGTCTGCGAAAGCAAGCTTTACTGGCTCTGGGTCACGGTCGCTACGATCGATGTTGAACAGGTCATGCATGAAGTTACGGTCTTGCGCCATGTGCGTTAAGCCGCGCATGTATAAAACCCAGTCTTGTTTTTCGTGCGTTGGGTTTAAACGTAAGAATCGTGAAATAGTCGCCAATCCCAGCGCTAGGTCATCGTTCTTGTAGTAAGCGTAGATAAGGTCTAGCTGTACTTGTTCTGAGTACGCACCGAATGGGTAACGAGAGTCTAGCGCTTCTAATTTTTCAATCGCAGATAACCAGCTACCACTTTGTAGAGATTCTTGTGCATCAGAATATAGAACCGATGGCGGTACATCTGGGACGATCTCTTCACTGCTACTACAACCAACTAACAGTGATACAGCTAATAGACCCGATAAAGTGAGGTGTTTCATGTCAGGCGTCGATTCCTTGAATTTAAATATTTTGTTCGCTTCCGTTACTTTCTAACCAGTAACAGATACAATGATGCAATTAATCTATTTTATCCATACTAATGGGTATTAGTCTCACGGTTTTTAAAAAAGTTCGATATGGCTCAGCAGATCACATTAACAGACACAGTAAAAAGCAGCCAGTTAGGTCAACGTTTAGACCAAGCTGTTGCTGAACTCTTTACCGATTTCTCTCGCTCTCGCATTAAAGAGTGGCTTCTTGACGGCAAAATCCAAGTGGATGGCGAAGTTGTTACTAAACCTCGTATCAAGGTGATGGGCGGTGAAGAGATCATCTTACAAGCTGAACTTGAAGATGAAGAGCGCTGGGAAGCACAAGATATTCCTTTGGATATCGTTTACGAAGATGACGATTTATTGGTGATCAACAAACCTCGCGATTTTGTTGTACACCCAGGTGCAGGTACGCCGGATGGAACCGTGCTAAACGCGCTCCTACACCACTACCCACAAATCGCAGAAGTACCGCGTGCAGGTATTGTTCACCGTCTTGATAAAGACACCACTGGCCTAATGGTGGTTGCGAAAACAGTACCAGCACAAACACGTTTAGTTCGAGCGCTATCAAAACGCCGTATTACTCGTGAATATGAAGCGATTGCGATTGGTAAAATGACAGCGGGTGGCATGGTTGAAAAACCGATTGGTCGCCACTCTACAAAACGTACGCTAATGGCAGTGAATGAGTTGGGTAAACCAGCGATTACTCACTACCGTGTTGCTGAACACTTCCGTGAGCACACGCGTATTCGTCTTCGCCTAGAAACGGGTCGTACTCACCAAATCCGTGTACACATGTCTTACCTACAGCATCCGCTTTTAGGTGATCTGGCGTATGGTGGTCGTGCGCGAATTCCTAAAGGTGCTTCTGAAGAACTAACGCAAATGATCCGTTCATTTGATCGTCAGGCGCTTCACGCGGTAATGCTTCGTTTTGAACACCCAATCTCTGGTGAAGAGATGGAATTCCACGCTCCTGTTCCACAAGATATGATTGTGATGGCAGAAGCGCTGCGTGTTGACGCACGAGACAATAAAGAAGACGACATCTAACCATGACGATGATTATCCCGAACTGGAACGCTCCAAGTAATGTAAAAGCCTTTGCCTCAACTCGAGTCGATGGTTTTTCGCAGGCTCAGTATCAAGGTCTGAATTTGGGTAGTCACGTTGGGGATGACATTAATCTGGTGCAAAAGAATCGAGACTGGTTACAGCAACAATCTCAGATGCCGAGTGCACCTGTTTGGCTTAACCAGACTCATTCAGCAGATGTGGTTTCAGTATTTGAGCCAACTTCTGAGATTCTCGATGCAGATGGCAGTTTCACTACACAACAAGGCGTTGTGTTGTCTGCGATGACTGCAGACTGTCTGCCAGTGCTATTAACGGACAGTAAGGGCTCCCAAGTTGCTGCGGTTCATGCTGGTTGGCGTGGCTTAGCGGGTGGGATTGTCGAAAACGCCGTGGCTAAGTTCTCTAATATTGATGACAGCAATCCTTTATTGGCTTGGTTAGGACCTGCTATTGGTCAAGACGCTTTCGAAGTCGGTCAAGATGTCTTGGATGCTTTTGTTGATTTTGACGCAAAGGCTGAACAGGCGTTTCGAGTGAAAACAGATACTCAGAAGTGGCTAGCTAATATGTCTCAATTAGCGACTCAACGCCTTGCTAATATTGGTGTGACCCAAGTGTATGATTGTAATCTGTGTACCTACGCAGACCCTGATAATTTTTACTCTTATCGCCGCGATGGAGTAACAGGTCGTCAAGCCACCTTTATCTGGCTAGATTAATCGTAAAAACAGTGAACTTTCTGCGTGATAGTTCACTCCCTTCCCCTTGAAAATGACTGATACCGTATCCATCTTCTATTCATAAGATAAACATATCTATAAGTAGGAAGGTTGGAATGCGTCTCGATCGATTCACCAGTAAATTTCAAATTGCGATATCTGATGCTCAGTCTCTCGCATTAGGTCGTGATCACCAATATATCGAACCTGTACACCTAATGGTGTCACTGTTAAATCAAGATGGTAGTGCGATTCGTCCGTTGCTGACCATGTTGAATATTGATGTTGTTCAGCTGCGCTCTAAATTGAGCGAGATCCTTGATCGCGTACCAAAAGTGAGTGGCATCGGTGGTGATGTACAGTTATCAAGTGCGATGGGCACCTTGTTTAACATGTGTGACAAGGTGGCTCAAAAGCGTCAAGATACCTATATCTCTTCAGAAATCTTCCTACTTGCAGCAATTGAAGACCGTGGTCCGTTAGGTAATTTGCTTAAAGAGCTTGGCTTAACCGAGCAAAAGCTATCTCAAGCTATAGAGCAGATTCGCGGTGGTCAGAAAGTGGATGATCCAAACGCAGAAGACAAACGCCAAGCTTTGGAGAAGTTTACGGTAGACCTTACCGAGCGTGCAGAGCAAGGCAAGCTCGATCCTGTAATTGGCCGCGATGATGAGATTCGCCGTACCATTCAAGTATTGCAACGCCGCACCAAGAACAACCCAGTGATTATTGGTGAGCCTGGCGTAGGTAAAACGGCTATTGTTGAAGGGCTCGCTCAGCGCATCATTAATAATGAAGTGCCAGAAGGTCTGCGTGGTCGTCGAGTGTTGTCTCTTGATATGGGCTCATTGGTCGCTGGTGCTAAGTATCGTGGTGAGTTTGAAGAGCGCTTGAAAGCGGTTCTCAATGAACTATCGAAAGAAGAGGGCAACGTCATCCTCTTTATCGATGAGATTCATACCATGGTTGGTGCAGGTAAAGGCGAAGGCTCTATGGATGCGGGCAACATGCTCAAACCGGCTTTGGCTCGTGGCGAACTTCACTGTGTTGGTGCTACTACGTTGGATGAATACCGCCAATATATAGAGAAAGACCCAGCATTAGAGCGTCGCTTCCAAAAAGTGCTGGTGGATGAACCAACGGTTGAAGACACCGTGGCAATCCTTCGTGGTCTAAAAGAGCGTTACGAACTGCACCATCATGTTGAGATCACTGACCCTGCGATTGTTGCGGCGGCGAGTCTGTCACACCGTTATGTATCAGATCGTCAACTACCTGATAAAGCCATCGATCTCATTGATGAAGCTGCATCAAGTATTCGTATGCAGATCGATTCCAAGCCTGAATCTTTGGATAAGCTAGAGCGTAAAATCATTCAACTTAAAATTGAGCAGCAAGCGCTGACCAATGAGAATGATGATGCCAGTGAAAAGCGTCTTAAAACTCTGGAAAACGAGCTGCTTGAGAAAGAGCGTGAGTTTGCTGAGTTAGAAGAAGTGTGGAATGCAGAAAAAGCGGCACTATCTGGCACCCAACATATTAAGTCAGAGCTAGAACAGGCTCGTATGGATATGGACTTTGCACGTCGTGCCGGTGATCTAAACCGTATGTCTGAACTTCAGTACGGGCGTATTCCTGAATTGGAAAAACAGTTAGACCTAGCCACGCAAGCAGAAATGCAAGAAATGACGCTTCTTAGAAACAAGGTTACGGATACTGAAATTGCCGAAGTGTTGTCAAAGCAAACCGGTATTCCTGTTTCTAAGATGCTTGAAGCTGAAAAAGAGAAGTTGTTGCAAATGGAGTCTGTACTTCATAAGCGCGTTATAGGTCAGGCTGAAGCAGTAGAAGTAGTTGCCAATGCAATTCGCCGAAGCAGGGCAGGCCTGTCTGATCCAAACAAACCAATTGGTTCATTCCTATTCCTAGGTCCAACTGGTGTTGGTAAAACTGAGCTGTGTAAAACCCTAGCCAACTTTATGTTCGACAGTGATGACGCCATGGTTCGGATTGATATGTCTGAGTTCATGGAGAAACACTCGGTGGCTCGCCTAGTTGGTGCTCCTCCTGGTTATGTTGGCTACGAAGAGGGTGGCTATTTAACTGAAGCAGTAAGACGTAAGCCTTATTCGGTGATTCTGTTAGATGAAGTGGAAAAGGCACACCCTGATGTTTTCAACATTCTACTTCAGGTGCTTGATGACGGTCGCCTGACTGATGGACAAGGTCGAACTGTCGATTTTAGAAATACAGTTGTCATTATGACGTCGAATCTTGGGTCTTCGCGAATTCAAGAAAACTTCTCAGCTTTGGATTACCAAGGAATCAAGAATGAAGTAATGGAAGTGGTGAGTAAGCACTTCAGGCCGGAATTCTTGAACCGTGTTGATGAAAGCGTTGTGTTCCATCCATTGGGACAAGAACACATTAAGTCGATTGCTTCTATACAGCTAAAACATTTAAGCAAGCGAATGGAAGACAATGGCTATGAGTTAGAAGTGTCCGAGAAGGCGCTTGACCTGATTGCTCAAGTTGGTTTTGACCCAGTGTATGGTGCAAGACCATTAAAACGAGCGATTCAACAGAGCGTTGAGAACCCGCTAGCGAAAGCGATATTGGCAGGGAAGGTTAATCCGGACAAAAAAGTTCAGCTGTTAGTGCATAACGATCGAATCGTGGCTCATCAATAAAAACTAGAACGATTACAAGAGCGAACTAAGCAAAATGGCTTGGTTCGCTTTTATTTTGCACGTTTTGTCTGCTTTGTGTTCGAACGGTTCATAAAAGCGATTTTATTTCGAATTTGCTCTTGTGCAGATCGGATTTGTCTCTATAATGCGCCTCCGTTGTCAGGGATAACCAAGCGGTTTGAACGAAGCAACTAAGACGGTATTAAGCATTTAAGATGCTTTGAAAAATTAGCGATAAAAAGTGTTTGACACTGAAAGCTAATTCGCTAGAATGGCCGTCCACTTCGAGAGGCTCCAAGCGGAGCTTTAGAAGTAAGCTCTTTAACAATTTAAACCTATCAATCTGTGTGGGCACTCGTTGATGAATATCACTAAGTTTGTTTTCGCTTTTAAAAGCAAAGGCAAACAGATACTTCGGTATCAAAATGATTTCAATGAACTGAGTGACCAATTCGAATCGTAAGATTCGGCACAGTCAATTCAACATTACTATGTAATGTAATCAGT